>CALKLC010000026.1 GCA_937991975.1 uncultured Spirochaetales bacterium
AAGAAATTCGTGCGAACTACTAACTCCCGGCATACCTTACCAGTGGCCCCCAATCTCCTTAATCGGAAGTTCAATGTAGCAGTTCCTAACGCCTATTGGGTTAGTGACATAACCTACATTCCGAGCACAACGGGGTGGCGGTATCTCTGTGTAATCATAGACCTCTATGACCGTAAAGTGGTGGGGTATTCGATTCGGCCTGATATGACCAGCACCCTTGTCGTACAAGCCTTCATGATGGCCATTATGCAGAGGCATCCGCAGGGACCTCTGATATTCCATTCCGACCGCGGGGTCCAATACTGTAGCCATGAATTTCAGGATACGGCTAAGCGGATCCTTCCAACCATAGAGTTCAGTATGAGTCGCAAAGGAAACTGCTGGGATAATGCAGTGAGTGAGAGCTTTTTTAAAACCTTGAAAAGGGAGGTTGAGGGCCTGGATGGAGGTAGGTCCATGAAGGAGGTGCGCCTCCTTGTATTCGAATACTTGGAGGGCTATTATAACCGTATTAGGCTACACTCTCATCTGGGGTATGTTCCCCCGATGGAGGTAGGTAACAAAAGCGCTTAATATGCTGTCCACTTTTTCGGGTAAAGTCCAGGGGATTTTCACCTTCTGTTTTCAACATCGTGCTCCGCCTCGAGATTCTGGGATGCATCGGCATCTCATGTTCAGCCCTTCAGCGCTGTAGATGCGCCTACTATGGCTTCTGCTGCCTTATCTCTGCCCGTCTCCCTGCCTCACGACAGCAATAGCCTTTCCAGGCAGATAGAGAGACCTCCCCGTGTACTGCGCACATCTTTCACGCTTATGCCTACCACACATACATACAGTGATTCCGTGTAAGTATTGGACTTTGAATAATTGTGCCTTCTTGTCCTCACTGTGTGCCTCGTATGTGATTTCTGTTCGTTAGGCCAGCGCTTTGCCTGCACCTTCCTTCAGATTCCATCTCGCAATGGACACCCCTGGTGTTTAGCTAATGTTTCCCCTTACCGGACACGTACGGGACTTTCACCCGCAAGATGTGCGCCGTGCCGGGCGCACACAATAAAATCGGCCAGCGACCGAATTTTTATTGACATATCATATCAGCAATAGTAGTGTATTAGCCGGAGGTGTGTATGAGGGAAATGTTTGAACATAGGGCGGGAAGAATATATCTATCCATGCTGCTACTATCCATAATCGGTATGATAGGGGTCATCTTTTCCGGTGTATTGGAACAGAAAGTTCTTGTATTCGGATTCATCACTCTGCCTTTACTTGTAGGAATTGTATTCGTGCTGGTTTGGCTAGCCGCCTACCTGGTATATTTTTTCAAATTTTGGCCCTACCGTTAGGAGGAATACTATGGCAGTTGTTTCCCTTTTACTATTCGGGTTCATTATCGTCGGCATGGCCGCCTACGGCTACAAAATTTCTGCCAAAACAGCAGAAGATTACATGCTGGGCGGAAGATCCATAGGGGTGATAGTCATGTTCTTTTTTGTTCTCTTTGCGGTTTCCTCCAGTTGGACCTTCTATGGCTTCCCTGGCATGCTTTACCTCCATGGACCTGGTTACGTGTTTTTTATCTGGGGTTCTGTGGCAGGGTTTGCGGCCCTGTACATGTTTTTAGGCCCCCGGCTTTGGGCAGTGTCCCGTTTGAATGGCTTTCTCTCTCCCGTTGAGGTTCTTTCTGAACGGTACGACTCCAAATTCCTCAGGATTATTCTCAGTATCAGTATCTTGGCCTTCATTATTCCCTATGTTGGAATACAACCCTTAGGGGTGGGAGTGGGATTCGAAGCCCTAACCGGTATTCCTGCTATTTGGGGCGCCTTATACACAGCGATTCTCCTTGTCCTGATAGTTCTTTTAGGAGGCATGCGGATTGTCGCCTGGGTAAATATCTTTTTAGGATTGGTATACGTATCTGCTCTGCTTGGATCCTTGATATGGGTGGTTTCTGCTGCCCTTCCAGAAGGACTTACAGGTGCTGCAAAATACCTGCTGGAAAGAAATCCGGCTCAGCTCTCCGCTCCTGGCCCCCGAGGTATGTTTACTCCGGTTTTAATGGCAGGCACTTTTATTGTGGGCCTTATAGCCTTCAGCTGGCCCCATATAACCATTGGGGTTATGACAGCACGGGATAAAACCCTTTTTAAGTGGTTTCCTCTACTCATTTTCCTTTTTGGAGGATTATTTTTCTATGTCATACCATTCCTATGGGGTTCTATTGTAGCTCCTGCAGTTAAACCGGGTATAACCACTGTTGCGGAAGCAGACAGGGTAGTACAAACCATCATCACCGAGCACCTCCCTCCCTGGTTTGGAATTTTCGTTGTTATGGGGGTTATCGCAGCGGCAGTCTCTACAGCAGCGGTTCAATTAATGACTTCAAGCGTTATCGTAGCCAGGGATATCGTTCAGGGAGTGTTCAAGCCCGATGCGGATGATCAAACAATAACTTCCTGGGCACGCTACTCTGTCATTGCAATCATTATTCTTTCCATGGCAGTTTCTATCTGGCAAACTCAGGCAATGGCCCTGTATTTAACGGATGTTTCTATACCCGGTTTTGCCCAATGGGCACCCGCTTTGGTGGGCGGTTTACTGTGGAAACGAGGAACCAAACAGGGGGCAATTGCCGGTACGCTTGCTGGAGTACTCTACCTAGTATTAGGTCTATTGATTACTGTAGATGGAAGGCGTCCCCTCCTTTTGAACCTGCATCCTGTGATGCCCACTCTTCTATTAAATACTGTAGTTTACATAGCGGTAAGTAAGCTCACTTCTCCTGCACCGGCAGGTATTCAGGAACAATTTTTTGACGAGGTAGATGCATTTCTCCGAGCTGAACGCAGTAAATAGCCCTCTATAAATATAAAGAAGGAGATCACGATGGCAGAGCAGTGGCGATTCATCTACAAACCAAACGCGGATATAGCGGATCTATTTGCCTTTCCAGCAGCTCTGGCAGAAGGAAGAATCGCGGGTAAGTACCTTCTTTCGAAAGAAAAACTGACTGATACCTTGGTAATTCTTGGGATGCGCCGAAAAGGAATTTTGGCTGGGGCAGATGTTTCCATAAATAAAGAATTAGCTGCTGTTAACAGTATTGATGTTGCCTTAAGCCCTCGGAGCGGTAAACGTGGTGCCCAACCAGTAGGAACTCTTCAGTTTCAGGAACTCATCTCGAATGCCCCACGAACATTTAAGTCTGTACCCGTAGATCCTGAAGAGCCAGCCGTTCTCCTATACACTTCCGGTACGACAGGCCTACCTAAAGGGGTAATGCTATCTCATAAAAATTTTTACAGCCAATGCTCACAAGTGGTTGCAAAAGTCTTACCCCTCCAACCCAACGATCGAGTTGTGGGAGTACTCCCCCTGTATCATGTGTATGGACTCTCGAACGGACTGATCTCTACCATCTATTTTGGCTGTTCCATTGCCCTGATTCCCCAGTATAGTCCGCAGACTTTACTGGAAACAATACGAACTGTAAAAGCCACTATGCTCATAGCCATCCCTACCATGTACATGCATCTGCTGACATTAGCAAGAGCCCGGAAGACTGAAATACCCAAAACTCTCCGATTCTGTATTTCTGGAGGAGCCCCCTTGCCCCTTTCTGTACTCACTGATTTCGAACGGGTGTTTAATACTTCGATTGCTGAAGGATACGGCCTGACGGAAACTACTTCTGCTGTTAGTTTAAACAAATCAGGGGACAACTACAAACCGGGATCTATTGGTCCTCCTTCTTCCGGTGTAGAAATGAAAGTAGTGGATGAAAACTTCCAGGAACTTCCGGATGGTCAGGTAGGGGAAATTATCATACGAGGGGATGTGGTTACACGTGGGTACTGGAACAACCCTCAGGCTACCGCGGAAACCATCCGGGATGGCTGGCTTTTTACCGGTGATTTAGGGTACCGCGATGCAGACGGATATTTTTTCATAACAGATAGAAAGAAAGATCTAATTATTAGAGGGGGATACAATATTTCCCCCCGTGAAATTGAAGAACTGCTTTTCTCTCATCCCAAAATAGAGGATGCTGCGGTAATCGGTGTGTGGGACAAACGGCAGGAGGAAGTAGTAAAAGCTATTGTAGTAATCCGTGAAGGGGAGACGCTGAGTGAAAAAGAGGTAATCCAGTTCTGTACCGCGAATCTGGCACCCTTCAAGGTTCCAAAAATAGTGGAATTTAGAAAAAGTCTGCCGAAGAGCGCAACCGGGAAAGTTCTGAAAAAAGAACTACGGGAAGGCTACAGCGACGAACGCTTACTAGACAAAACGGAGTAACAAATGTCAACCATACCTGGCTTAGGTGAACTTTTACAAACCATAGCTCAAAAGTTCAAACGAAAAGAAGCAATCCTTTTTGAGGGGACAGCTATAAGTTATCAAGAATTGGAAGAGCAATCGAACAAGGTGGCGAATGCCCTGCAGGCATTGGGCATCCAGAGAGGGGACAGGGTGGCCATCATGCTCCCCAACATTCCTGAGTTCGTGTATACCTTCTTTGGCGCGCAGAAGATAGGAGCGATCGCGGTTCCCTTCAATACCATGTATAAAGGCAGAGAGATCCTTCACATACTTAACGACAGCGGCGCCCGGGCTATAGTAACCTTAACGAATTTCGCCAACCTGATAAACGAAATTCGATATGACGCCCCTGCTCTTGAACACGTAATTCTTACAGGTCAGCGCACACTAGTATTCTGCCAACCCGGGAGTACTGCAGTAGTCCAGGCCGTTTTTGAGCGCAGCAGGTTTGCTTCGGCCGATGCTGTGTTTCACGCAGTGGGAGAAGTTCTTGTTCAGGTTTTAAAAGAACTCGGAGTAGAAGATGCCTGGTACAAACATCAGGGGAGTATCCGGGCTCATGGGAAAAAAATCGGTACTATATTACTCAGCACGCTAGAAAACCTGTACATTTTGAACGCTGTTTTGTTTCTTGACTCCCTGAATGCCGATGAATTCTTTAAAGTAATCTGGGTTCCTCCAGAAATAAAAGATAAAGTCCTGGAACCCATGACTTCCATACGTGAAGAAACAGGGAAGATTGTAACTTTAGAAGAGTTTAAAAACTCCTTTACAGTTCTGTTTCAAGAAAAGTTCCAGGCAGATCTTACTCCCTCAGAACTGAAGCGGGATGAGCTGTTTGCCTATGAAAAGAATCGTGCCCTAGCTTACCGAAAGTAAAAGGCCCGCACGGATTGTATGATCTTGCCCCCCTCCTTACGCGCTCGAAGATGAACAACGTCCGCAGGTGCGGTGTCCAAACCTTTCCTTATGCACATACAATGTAAGTTTTATTCTGGATTATCACCGGTTCAAAGGAACAATAGTCCCAGATTCTACCGCTTCCTTTGCCGCAATTGCCCATTCTACCGCTTTATACCCATCGAGCAACCCTACTTCCGGCTGCCGTCCTTCCTGAATGCAGGTAACAAAGTGCTGGAGTTCCGCCTGAAACGTGGGTTCCCAGTACTCAAAGAACCATTGCACACTCGCCTGTCCAATTCCTCCCGGTGTATAGCTGATCACCCGATCCCGGTTAGGGACTACGCCCATCCGTAAGGCTCCTTCGGTGCCGAACACCTCGATTTCCACGTGGTACCCATAGGCGCTGTTGCGGCTCGTTTCCATGAAGCCCATCATTCCATTCCGGAACCGCATCAGAAGAGCACAGTTGTCCAGATCTCCCTTTTCGCGCAACCCTTCATAGGCGTAAACTCCTCCGTAGCCCTGAATCTGCTCTGCATCAGAACCTGTAAACCACCTCGCTAGATCATAATCATGGGTAAGCATATCAAAGACCAACCCTCCGCTCGTGGGGCTGAACCGTAAAAGGTCCTCCTCTTTCCACCTCGGGTCACGATTGGTGAACTTAATAATGATTGGTTTCCCTATTTTACCCCCATCGATCTGTTCCTTCATAGCTCGGAGAGACCGATCAAACCTCCGATTAAAACCGATCTGGAAGCCTTTAACTCCCGTACGGGAGATTGTATTCTGGATACGATCGATCTCTTCCCGGTTCATCCCCAGAGGTTTCTCACTGTAGATATAGTTTACCCCTGCCTCCGCTGCAGCACAGATCATCTCGCAGTGGTACATCGAGTTCGTAGCGATTACGATTCCGTCCAATTCTTTGTCCTGTAGAAGGGTATGATAATCGGTGGTTCCATAGGTCGGCTGCAGGTCTCTTATAGCCGCATCCACCTCTTCCTTCACCACACTGCAAACGGCTCGTAACTCTGCCCGGGGGATCCGGAACCGAATATTCTCTGCGTGATGCCTGCCCAACCTCCCAAGCCCCACAATACCTAATCGTACTCGTTCCATAGTTTGTACCACCTTTCATGAACTAATGTTTTTCGCAAGGAAAAATCACTTTTATGTGTCCTTCGCGCTATAAGCCTACGGGCTGCCAATTCCACTCTTGTCAAAACGAAGGTCTCCCTACAGGGATCAAGTACAGAGGCTCTTCTTCCCTGGGAAGCTGACATGCATTTTTTACAGCAGCATCCTGAAAGGCGCCGATCATCACGCTTCCAAGTCCCAGTCCTACTGCCTGCAAGGCAATATTCTGCGCTGCGTGTCCTGCTTCCAATAGTACGTACCGCTCCGCCCGATTCCCATACCGGGTGGCTGTGCGCCGATATATGGCAGATATGAGGAATACTACAGGAGCCTCTTTCACAGGAGACTGACCCAAAGCCGCTAAAGCCAATCGGGGCCGGATATCTCCCTCTAGAATCCTCACCAACCTATGTTTTTCAGGGAGATACCGATACACCCCCGGAGAAAGACCTTTTGCCTTTCCCACAACAGCATACACTTCCAGCGGATACGTAGCTCCGGCTGAGGGGGCAGTCCGGAATCCAGATACAGGTTCGGTAATCCCTTGCGCGGCCCATAGAAGCTGGGCCACCTCTTCCAACTCCAGAGGTATATCCTGGTAGCTTCGGATCGAGCGGCGGGAATGGAGGGCTTGTTCTATAGAAGTATTTCCCCTAAAACGTGGAGCGGGAAGATCGATCGCTTCCATGCTATCAATCTGTGAGAAGGCAAAGATTGTTGCCCATACCAGGATACTTAGTACTCCAACAGACAACTTTTGCATTTTTTATGGAGACTTTTATATCATGAGAAAAAATCTTTTTCAATCTGAACCTTTTGAGAACAATAGCGTATCCATACAAAATCTTGATAAAATGTAGGGGCAGAATTATTAAAATTTCATGATGCTTAAGTTCACCTACCCTCTCAGAGGGAAAATAAAGGAAGAAAGGGCACCGCAGGAAAAGAGAAAAAGGCGGCAGCGCTATGGGATGTTACTGTTTTTTCTTGGGGGGATCCTTGTATTGTCCAAAGGTTCTTACGATGTGTATCAATCACTGCGAAGCTATACATGGCCTTCTGTGGAAGGTAAAATTGTTGCCAGTAGAGTAGA
>CALKLC010000027.1 GCA_937991975.1 uncultured Spirochaetales bacterium
ACGGGCCCCCGAATGTCGTAACAGACATTCTCCAATTTTTCGGACTTTCGGAAAAATCTAACTTCCATGGGTAACCTCCGACTTACCATACATCCAGGTGGTGGCATCCTGGATGAATCTGGAAAGCACCAAAACCATCAAATTATCCTTGTACCGGTCTACGTATCTAGCCCATTGCCTGGGAGAGTATTTTGAACGGAACCAGGCACATCGCTCGTGTAAAGCTTTCCGTTCCATGGGGTCTTCCCCCTTGAGGGTTGAAAGAAGGTACACAGCAAGAAGGAACAGGATCGGTTCTTCCGAGGTATTCTGGAAGGATTCCAGCTCTGTTCTCGCTTCGGAAAATTGATGGGCAAAGAGCAGGGCCAATGCCCAGGAGAAATGTGCCCATTTCTGCCGTTTTACCTGTTTCTCTGTGAACAGGGGCTTGTAATAGTTTGCCAACCCTTCAGGGTCACTCCGCAGGAGGTATGGTACCCCTAATTCCACCGCTAGATTCTGGAAGAGTCTCGGAGAGGAGGTTTGCAACGTCTTCGATAGGTCGAGCAATTTTTCTGCCTGACCCAATACCATGTAGGTATTCATCAGGATCCTTGCCTCCTGTTCACTGATTCGTTTTCCTTCCTCCAGTTTTCCCTCGAGATATTCCTGGATTCCCCTCCAATTTTCCTCTTCCAGCAATGAAAAAAGCTTCCAATTTTTCAGGAAATACCCATTCATCCCCCCAATCACGATCAGGAAGAGAAAAGCCAGGTACCAATTCTGATTCCAGAACAGGAGGGCGTAATCTCGGCCAATGATAAAAAAAGGCATGAAAAAGATGAAAAAGAAAGAAAAAATCAGTATACTATTGAAAAATATGAAAATAGTTTTAAATTTCACTGTAAAAACTCCAATAATTAGGATAGAAGTGTAATGGAAAGAGTTATGTGGGTCAACGGGATTTTCTATGAATAAAATACTCCTCTCCTCCATTTCTCCCAATACGTACTTTTCCGCGCCCGTCTATCTGGACGATAAGTACATACTCCTTTCCCAGGACACACCCGTACGGGAACCACTTTTGCGACGTCTTCGTACATGGGGATACTCGTACGTGTTTTCCGAAGGACAGCCTACTTCTGCTCCTGCACTGACAACCATCACAGCACAACCCGAAACCATTACACTGGATGACGATTTCAAAGACCAGGACCAGTTCAAGACAGCCCAGCAATTCTTCAAAGAGTTATTAGATTTCATCGAACGGATTTTCACTGATTTCATCACAAAGAATGAATTGTCCATTCCCAGAATCACAGAAAAGGTAAAAGAGCTCATCAACCAGGTGAAGGAGCAGAGGAACTATATCCTTCGATTGGCAGATCTGTCCTCACAGGAAAAGAACTACATCGTGATCCATACAGCAAAAACTGCCATCCTTTCCCTGGCGATCGGAATGCAGATGAAGTTGCCTCCCCATAAACTGATCGAATTAGGGGTAGCTGCTCTACTCCATGAAATTGGGATGATTCGCCTGCCTCCGCAGCTCTACATGTCCAATCGAATCCTTACTCCTGAAGAAAAGAGGGCTATCACAGCCCATCCCATCATAGGATACAAGATCCTGAAGGGTTTCTCTTTCCCTGTTTCTGTATGTCTCACCGTACTGGAACACCATGAGCACCTCGATGGAACGGGGTATCCCCGGCAGCTATCGGGGGATAGAATCTCCCTCCCTGCCCGGATTCTGGCCGTTGCGGGTTCCTACTCTGCTCTGGTTTCCAAACGACCTTACCGAGCAGGGAAGGATGGGCATACCAGCCTGTTGGACCTTCTCCGTGCCAGGGGAACTCAATACGATGAAAACGTCTTGAAAGCCCTCATCTTTGCCATCTCCCTGTATCCCATCGGTACATACGTGCAACTGGCCAATGGATCAAAGGGTGTGGTGGTAGAGCCGAACGTCGAAAACCCCAGATGCCCTCTCGTGAAGGTCTACATAGCTGACACAGGGGATCCTTTGAAAGAGCCGATGCTGGTAAAAACGGATACAGAGGCTACCAAGATCACACGAGCTCTCACAAAAGAAGAAATCTTACAGATCCATCCCCATTCCGTGCAGATTTCTAATTGACAGTTGGCCCATTCCGGGCTACTTTTTACCCCTATCGATCAAGGATACTTCACTTGAGGGGAGTGTATGGTGTTTCCCAAAGAGTTACAGCCGTGGCTATACACCTCCGATCCGGAGCAAATGGTAACCATCCTCGATGCCCTGGAGTCCGTTACCAATGGGATGGAAAATCCCGGATTGTTGGAACGAATCAAAGATATCTCTAAAGAATCTCCGTTGCGGCCTTACGTGGATTTGATCTTTGCTTTACAATCTTACTACAGGAATGATCCGCAAAAGGTAGGCCAATTCCTCCAGTCAATTCCCGACAACTCTCCGCCTTCTCGACTGAAACCTCTCATCTCTTTCCTGGCTGGACTAACCGATAGTCCTCCTGACGGCAAAGTGGAGCAGGAAATCATTAGAACTATTCTAAAACGAAAAAGTTCTTTGGAGATTGCCCTGGAGGAAACAGAACTGTTCCTCCAGAAAAACCAGGAAGAATCCTTTTCCGATAGTATCGCCTACCTCATTCGAGAACTCTATGGAAAATTCCCTGAATCCTCCAAGCAGCTTACCCTGTGGGCCTGGGAAAAAGTCCATGAAAGAAGCTGGCAAGGGAGCCTGCTGGATGATCACTTAAAAATGATCTTTGGGGAAATGGAAGCTACACGGCTAAAGGCTTTGTACTTCCTTCACTCGGGTCAACAGGGAGCTTTTCGAACCTGGTCTTCCTTCCTGATGAAACTCCTCATCTCCGAACCGAGTAGCGTTCAGGTTGTTGAGGCTTCCCTGCTTGTGTGGATCTATGCAGGAATGCAAGAACAGGCAGATCCTGACAGAGTGAAAGATGTCTTTGGGGTGCTTGAGAAAAAGTACCCCTCACTCCGGGCAAAGTACGGGAAGTTCCTGGAAGACCTAACTTCCTCGGGAATCATTAGGGTGTCCAGGAAAAGCGGCTCCCGGCTTTCTTCTGCCGTACCCAGACAGTTGGAACTATTTCCTTCTTGATGTACACAGGAGGATGATAAGATGGAACAAAACCTTATGGATAGAATATCCGCCTTGATAAAGAGTGCTTCCCACCCTCTGGAAAGAGAACTCGAAGAACAGGTAAAGAAGATGCTTTCTCCCCCTCCCTTCAGATCCCTTTCAGAACTTTCACAGATCCTGAAACCCAGCCCCCCTTACATAGGGCCCGGAATCTGGCTTCGGGCTATGGGAACGCTCCAAAAAGGAGAAGACCATGCATGAAGTAGTGGTTACCCTTCAGAGCGAAAGAAAAATCGCAGTACCCTATGGAACCCCTGTTGGGACTCTGATGACCCACTTCTGTGAGGAATCCAAAGATTGCCCCGTTGTAGCCTGTTATGTAAACAATGAACTCACCAGTCTTTCCTACAAGCTGAAGTTCAATGCCACTCTGGTCCCCGTGACACTGGACACCCCCACAGGGGTGATCGTGTACAGGCGTTCCCTTTGCTTCCTTTTGACAGTGGCTGCCCGGGAACTATTCCCAGGCAAAACTCTCACAATCGGGAATTCCATCTCTGATGGATACTTCTATTTCTTTCCGGAACAAGAATCCGTTCCTCCCGAAGAACTTTCTGCCCTGGAACAAAGGATGAAGGAAATTGTAAACCAGGACGTAACAATCCGAAGAACCGTCATGTCCTATCACGATGCCCTCCAGTACTTCACCCAGAACGATCAGGAGGCTACTGCCGAGCTTCTGGAAACGAGGAACGAAATGAAGATCCCTGTGCACGAGTGCCGCAACTTCCTGGATCTCGCTCATGGCCCTCTCGTTCCCTCTACAGGATACTTGAAACATTTCCTCCTTCAACCCTATGAATCGGGGTTCATCCTCCGCTTCCCCAAACCAGGGAAAGCAGGAGGGGTATTCGAACCCTTCAAGGACAGACCTCTCCTGTTCTCCATCTATCGGGAGTATAAGAATTGGGGCAAAGTTTTGAACGTTGCGACTGTGGGACAATTGAACAAGATCATCTCTTCCGAGGGGATCCAGGATTTTATCAGGGTGGCTGAAGCTCTTCATAACAAGAAGATCTCGCAGATAGCGGATCGGATCGCAGAACGAAAGGACCAGGTGAAGGTGATACTGATCGCAGGCCCTTCTTCCTCTGGAAAAACGACCTTCACCAAAAAACTGGCCATAGAACTCCGGGTCCTTGGATTTTCCCCCGTAATGGTTTCCTTGGATGATTACTTCGTCCCCCGGGAAAGAACCCCTAAAGACGAGGAGGGAAACTACGATTTCGAAGCGATAGAAGCGATCGATATTCCTCTTTTAAATGAGCACCTTCTCGACCTCTTCCATGGGAAAGAAGTGGAAGTGCCCATCTTCGATTTCAAAACCGGGAATCGAAAAGAGGTAGGCCAGAAGCTGAAGATCCCTTACAACGGGATCCTCCTTATGGAAGGGATCCATGGATTGAACGATCGGCTTACTCCAGAGATCGACCCCGCGTGGAAGTTCAAGATCTATGTATCCGCCCTGACCCAATTGAACATCGATGAACATACCCGGATCCCCACTACGGACAACCGCCTCATTCGAAGAATCGTACGGGACTACCAGTTCCGGGGACACTCCGCCTATAAAACGTTGACCATGTGGCCTTCGGTACGCCGGGGGGAAGATCGAAACATCTTCCCATTTCAGGAATCGGCGGATGTGGCCTTCAACTCTGCCCTAGACTACGAATTGGGCGTGCTGAAACCTATTGCCGAACCGATTTTGAAGGCTGTAAAACCCCACCATGAAGTGTATTCCGAAGCGATCAGACTCCTCTCCTTTCTGAACAATTTTCTCCCCATACCCGCGAAGTTTGTTCCAGAAACTTCGATCCTCCGTGAGTTCATCGGAGACAGTGGCTTTAAGTACTAGAGGGAAATGCTTGAAGGAAACTCTGGAAATGCTCCATTCCAGGATCCTCTGAGGGTTGAATCCCGCAATGCCTCTCTCAGAATCGTAAGATACTGTATACGGGAGATGTTCCTGGCACCGAACCTTGCAAGGTTGTTCGTATATACCTGACTATCTATCAACCGAAACCCTTTCATTTTCAAAAACCGCACCAGCACCACCAATCCTGCCTTTGAAGCATTCGGCGCCCAGCTGAACATAGACTCACCGAAGAAGGCACTCCCAAGGGAAACACCGTACAACCCTCCTGATAGCTGACCTTCCCGGTAAACTTCCAGGGAATGAGCGTATCCCAATCGATGGAGTTCTGTGTACGCTTCGATCATCTCATCGGTGATCCAGGTACCCTCCTGATTTGTTCGAGGAGTTCGGGAACAGGCAGTGATTACATCGATGAATCGAGCGTCCAACGTAAACGTAAAGATCCCTTTTCGGAGGATCCTTTCCAGTGACCTGGGAACATGGAGTTCTTCCGGAAAAAGGACAAAGCGCGGATCAGGGCTCCACCACAGGATGGGGGAATCCTCTGCATACCAGGGGAATATCCCCTGGGAATAGGCGGATAAGAGCATCCCTGGCGAAAGGTTTCCCCCCATCGCCACAATCCCCTCCTTCGTGGCAGTGAGGGGTGAAGGAAACTGGAAGGTTTCATTTTCTGAGAGGTATGGGAAGGAAACTTCCCTTTTTCGACTACTCATATCGAACGGAATCAGGGAACTCGGGTGAATATGAGCTTACCATCCGAAAGAGAGAGTTGTACCACGCCTCCATCCTTCAGACTCCCGAAGAGTACCTCGTCGATGAAGTAAGACTTCACCTTCTCCTCCACGATCCGGGAAATGTTCCGTGCTCCGAACTCTTTGGAGTAACCAAGATCCAGAAGATAGTCCACCACCCCTTCGTCTACTTTCAATTCGATATTTTTTTCGGCCAACTGCTCCTGGAAGAACTTCAACTCCTTCCATACGATTTCTCTCACTACTGGACGATCCAGACCACGGAATACCACCACTTTGTCCAGACGGTTCCTGAACTCGGGGCTGAAGGTTCGCTCCACTGCATCGGACACCACCGTCTCATTGAGAATTCTGTCTCCGAAACCAATGAGGGGCTTTCCGATATCCCTTGCCCCTGCATTGGAAGTCATGATGAGAATCACGTTCCGGAAATCAGCCTTTTTCCCTGTATTGTCCGTAAGGGTGGCATAATCCATGATTTGCAGCAGCACGTTGAAAATATCCTGGTGGGCTTTTTCGATTTCATCCAGCAGGAGCACTGCATGGGGAGTCTTTCGTATCGCCTCGGAGAGCAACCCACCCTCTTCGTATCCCACGTATCCGGGCGGTGATCCAATCAGTCTGGAAACCGTATGACGTTCCTGGTATTCACTCATATCGAAACGAATCAACGCAATTCCCAGGATATCTGCCAGGCTTCTAGCCAGCTCGGTTTTCCCTACACCCGTGGGACCCACGAAGAGGAAGGAGGCGATAGGTTTGTTCGGGTTTCGGAACCCGGCCCGAGATCGCTTTACCGCTTCCGTTACGGCTACCAATGCCTCATCCTGACCGAAGATCCGCTTTTTTAATTCGGGCAGTAAGCTCTTCAACCGATCCCGTTCCGAATAGGATACACTACGCTCTGGCACCTTTGCGATCTTTGCCACTACCTTTTCGATATCTGCTTCGGTTACCTCAGGGATACCCGTTTCCTGCCCTTCCCGAAACGTATGCATCCGCATCCAGGCGCCTGCTTCATCCATCACATCGATCGCTTTATCGGGGAGGAACCGATCGTTTATCAGCCTGGCCGACAACTCTACAGCAGCCCGTAGCGCTTCCTTTGAGTACTTCACCTTATGGTGTTCTTCGTACTTTTCCTGCAACCCTTCCAGGATCCTGACAGTATCCTCGATGGAGGGTTCCGGTACCTCGATCTTCTGGAATCTGCGGGCTAGAGCGCGATCCTTCTCGAAAAATTTTCGATACTCCTCGTAGGTAGTGGATCCGATACATCGAAGGGTTCCCGATTGAAGGGCTGGTTTCAACAGATTGGAGGCATCCATCGCCCCTCCGGAAGCAGCACCCGCTCCCACGATCGTATGAATCTCGTCTATGAAGAGGATCACTTTCTCTTCCTGCTGGAGACGGGAAATCACCGCTTTCATCCGCTCTTCGAAATCTCCCCTGTACCGGGTCCCTGCGATCATCGCTCCCATATCGAGGGCAAAAATCCGATACCCCTTCAGGATGTCAGGAACTTTCCCTTCCACAATTCGAGATGCCAACCCTTCGGTAATGGCAGTTTTCCCCACACCAGGTTCTCCGACCAGGATCGGGTTGTTTTTTAACCGACGTACGAGTACCTGGATCGTTCGTTCCAGGATATCATCCCTTCCGATCAAAGGTTCCAGTTTTCCCTGGGCCGCCAGGGCCGTGAGTTCAACCGTAAAATCTTTCAGAATGTCTCGTTTCAGGGAGGGGGAACTATGTAAACTGCTCTGGCTACGATCCTCAATATTTTTCTTTTCCGCCGATTCTTCCTCTTCCACCTCGCGGCTATCTTCCTCCGAAGGAGTGTTTCCTTTGTCTTGGTAAGAACCGTGGGAAACCACTTCAAGAAGCACCAGTCGTTCTAACCCGGCTTTTTTCAGGAGGTAGGATCCGTACGATTGTTCCTCATCGTAGAGGGATACCAGTACATCCCCGATGTCCACTTCCCCCTTACTGGAAAACTCCGTGTGAAGGATCGCACGCTCCAGCACATGCTGGAAGCCGAGAGATTGAACCGGTTCTTTTTTCTTCGTTTTCGGAATTTTATCGTTCAAATAGGAGTCCACTTCCTCGCGGAGTGCATCCGGTTCCAAACCGCATTCGTACAGAATTGTTCGGGCCCCGTCGAAATGAAGGGCTGCAAACAGTACATGCTCCGCTGTCAGGTACTCATGATTCCGATGCCTGGCCTCCTGATAGGCCGCATTTAAAATATCCTGCAATTCCTGATTGATCGTCATATTTCTTTACGCCTTTTCTACCGTACACTTCAAGGGGAACTCCTGTGCCTTTGCCAGTTGCCTTACCTGGTTCGCTTTGGTAGCAGCAATATCGTACGGATAGACCCCTATGGTGCCCTTTCCTTTCCGGTGTACATCCAGCATGATTTTGGTGGCCTCCGCGGCACTTTTGTTGAAAACCGTCATGATCACACTGACAACGAACTCCTGCGTGGTGTAATGATCGTTGTGAAGCACCACCCGATACATATCGGGTTCCTTCAGTCTGTCTTTCAGAATTTCCTGGGTGTAAGAATCGTTCCGAACGGAAAAATCATCCTTCCCTGCCACGGTAGATTCCCTCCCTTTCTGATAGTATAAAGTATGCAAAAAACGGACGGGTGGCAACTGGAAATCAAGCTGGAATTAGAACCTTATTGACCCACTATGGATCACAGGATACTCTTACTCCATGAAATCGAAGGTAGTTCTTCTCCATTGCCCCACGTATGAAGGTTCTAAGGTTGAAAACGCTCTAACACGCGGATTAGATCTTCTAGGAGGGCCTTCCGCCCTCTTTCGAAAGGGCGAAAAGATCCTCCTGAAACCAAACCTCCTGTACGGACAAAACCCCCAACGCTGTGTTACTACCCATCCGGCGGTGTTCGAAAGGGTCATTCGGATACTCCAGGAACAGGGGCTCGTACTATCCTTCGGAGACTCCCCTGGATATGGGAAACTAACCGTTACAGCCAAAAAGGCTGAACTTGCTCAGGTAGCAGAACAGTACCAGATTCCTCTGGCAGACTTTGATTCTGCCCAATGGAAGGATGTCCAACTGGGGCCCCGAACGATCCAGATCCCCCTGGCGGTCGGCTCCCTGGAAGCGGATGGAATCGTGAGCCTTCCCAAGATGAAAACCCATGGCCTTACCCGGATTACAGGGGCCGTGAAAAACCAGCTGGGCTGTGTACCAGGTTTCCACAAAGCGGAGTTCCATGTTCGGTTCCCCAATACCGATTCTTTTGCCTCTCTTCTCGTTCAGATCAATCTGTTGCTGAAACCCCGATTGTACATCATGGACGGTATTATGGCGATGGAGGGGGAAGGGCCGGGCAGTGGTGATCCGGTCCCGATGGAGTGTCTTCTCCTTTCCCAGGACCCTGTGGCACTGGATGCCACCTTCTGCAGATTGATCGACCTGGATCCCCGCTTTGTTCCTACTATTCAAGCCGGAGAACGTCTGGGCCTCGGCACAGCGCAGGAGGATAAAATCGAACTTTTAGGGGATCCTCTGGAAAGATTGAAACGTCCGAGTTTCAAGGTAAAGCGCAGCCCTCCTGTCCAGGATGTGACCTTCCGGCCTCTATACCCTATCCGAAATCTCCTCCTCCCCCAACCCAGGATCGATCCTGAGAGCTGCAAACGCTGCGGGATCTGTGTAGAAGCTTGTCCCGTGTCCGGGAAAGCCCTTTCCTTTTCCAACGGCAAGACGAACCCACCCGTGTATGACTACTCTGCCTGTATCCGATGCTTCTGCTGCCATGAGATGTGCCCCCACAGGGCGATCCATATCCACACCCCCTGGCTGGGGCAACAGGTCATCCGCTTTTTAGGAAGAGGGCGCTCGGTTACGAAAGAAGGATAGATTTTTCCAGAATCTGAACCGTCGCACATACCCGCAGGTGGGGGGTAAATAGGGTGAAAAGAGGGCGTGGTAGAGGGTTACTTTCCGGCAATCGTTGCACACCTTAAACCTCTCAGAATACACGGTACAGAGATGAGTCTCTTCGTCCAGGTACTCACAGGGCGAACTATACTCTACGATCACCTCCCCCTGCTTCCCTCGATGCCGGACATAACAGCATAGACCGCAACGATTACAGATATTTTCCCAGAGATTAGTACTGTAAGGGCCCAAAATATCCACTTTCATCCTTTCCGCTTCGTTGAATCAACCGGGCTTCCACTTCCACAGGAATATACCGCCTTCCAAAATCCGTATCCTCCCGAGAAGTGTATTTCAGCACGTACAATCCTTCTTTTTGTTTGGTTAGGTCTTGCCAGAGATCTAGAAGTCCCCTGGGATCGGAGTAACGGTATGATTTCCCTCCTGTCTCACGAGCCAGATATTCGAGCTCTCGACTGGAACCGTCGGAAGTTACATAGATGGGATAGAACACGATTCCATTGTTCCGCATGTATGCGAGAGACTCATTCAGACCAAAGTTCCTGAAAGCAGTGGGAGGCAAAGATCCAGCTGTGAGGAACAGGACAGCCTTCCGCATTCGACTGGTCAGCAGTTCCGTTGTTGCCAGCCGCAATCCCACATCGAAAGCCCAGAGGTTTGAATAAGAAGCGGGGCTATCCATCACACGCTCGGGCAATACACTCAAGCGATCCTGCGGCCCAAACACAACCGTGGGTGTAGAAGAGGCAGAAACCACCCGCATATCTGCTTTTTCTCCAAGAATACGGACCAGCTCTTGGCTGACTCTTCCCAGCGTTTCCCGGAACTCTCCTGCCTTTGCGGAGCGATCTACGAGGAGGATGATATCGAAACGATCCGAACGATGGGAAGCAAAGAGTAGATCTGTTTTCCCAACCCTCACCTTCCGTTCGGTGACGAGAAAATTGGAATCCCTCAATCCAACAATGGGATTGCCGAACCGATCGGATACCCGTACCACCAGCGATACCTCCGGGTGGGATGCAGAATCCACTCGCTGCACTCGCACAGTCAGGCCTGTGTATAATTCGGAGAGTTCTGTAAGAATATGGATGGAATGTGTATCAAAATCGGCAGCCACGAGATTCCCATTCACATCCGGCGATACCCGTAGAATCCGCCTTGCCTGGGATCCATATTCAACGAAGGTATGCAGGTTGTCGGTTTCCACATCGTAACCGAGAAGACGGTTTCCATCGGAGATAAGGATCAGGCTTCCCATCTGTTCGAGCCCTTCAGGAGCCTGAAGTTTTCCTTTCAGAAGGGAGGTGATATAGTTTCCATTTGTATCGAACACAGCGACGAGTTTTCGATCCCGGTCTGCTACAAAGACTTTTTCGTCCTTCACCAGGATACCGGTAGGGGTGGTAAAGCCTTCGAAATACTCGGAACGTTCCCCGAAGGTGGTGAGGAATTTCCCCTCCTGATCGAACTTTGACACTCGACGGTTCCCCACCTCACTCACGTAAATATTTTGTATCGAATCGAAGGCAAGGTATTGAGGGCCTAAGAGGGATCCGGGGTTCCTTCCCCTGGATCCGATGACTCTCACCTTATTCCCAATGGCATTACAAACTGCAATTCTATCCCCACGAAACTCCGAGACGTACAAAAGCCCATCCCGGCTTTCCACCGCATCGAAGGGATGATCCAGGCCCTGGAGCCCCCCCCTGATAGAGCGAAGGGGAATACCGTTCACGTCCAGCAGGGTAACTTCGTTTTTCACGTAGGAAACTACATAGTATGAGCCATCCGAACGGGGTCTTACTACTGTGGGCCCTTTGAAAAACACATTCTCTCCCCGCACCCCTTCGATTTCTGTGGTAAACACCCATTTGGCTTTCGGTCGTAAATCTCGACGCAACCCTCTAGTGGACTCCAGAAGCTCCACCCAATTCTGGAGAAACAGGTCCCTATACCCGCTGGTCAACAACCCTTTCAATTCGGCCAATCCCGCATCCTCGAACCCGGACTGTAAATACGCTCTTCCCAGCCAGATCCGGGCCAGGGGTTCTTCCGACTGGTATGTGAGGGCCCGCTTGAACGAAAGGATCGCTTCATTCAGGTACCCTTTATGGAAAGCTGTCACTCCCCATCGGAACTCCTCATTCGCTTTCACCTTCGCTAAATCGATCTGCTGTGAGAAGATCAGTAGGTTACACGTAACAAGCATAGGAAAAATGAAAAGGCGGGGAGTCTTCACTTTTCCGCCTCCATTACGGTTTTCAGATGTTGCAGGATTTCTCTGTTTTTCGGTGCGTATTCCAACGCTTTACGGAGAAAAAGTCTCGCTTCCTTTAGATTCCCCAGTCTGAAATGAACCCACCCCAGCGAGTCGAGGTAGGCCGGATTCTTCCCATTTTTTGCCACTGCCCTTTCGCAGAGGCTTAAGGCCGTACCCAGCCGTTTATTCTGCTCGGCAAGGATATACCCCAGAGAGTTCATCGCATTTGCATTGTCCGGTTCCAGTTCCAGTGCCTTTTCCAATAGCGGAATACTTTCTTCGGGCTTTGCCTGCATGTAGAGTACATAGGCAAGAGCACTGTAAACTTTAGCGGATTCGAACCCTTCCTCCAGGAGCTTGCGAAATTCAAACTCCGATAATCTATACCGTTTGGTAACCGCGTAGATGAAACCGAGGACCATCCGGCTCTGATACAGATGAATCAAACCAGACTCAGAAGATACAACCTGCTCCAGGTACAGGAGCGCTTCATCGTACTTTTCCAGCTTCGTGTAGCACAACCCCAGATAGTAGGAAAGTTCCGGATGTGTCATCGACCCGGATCGGATACTCAAGAATGCCTTGAGAGCTGCTTCGTACCGTTTATTCCGGTACAACCTGACCCCTTCTAAAAATCCGTCTTTACTCTTCATGCAGTTTGAACGGTGCTCTTCTGTACCGTTCATCCTCCTTCTCCGTCACAGGATGTATGAAAATCGGAGAAATGGAAAGATACCCTTTTTGTACAGCCTCCCAATCCGAGCCATCCGAAGGAAGGGTTTCCACCTCCATCCCTTCGATAAAGAAGTAAAGGTTCCGATCCGGAGCCTGAAATTCCACCAGTTTATCATGATAGACTCGACGGCACGGATGGGTGGTTCGAATTCCTCTATAGGTAGGCCTATTGGGAGCATTAACATTGACAAAATGATTCCTGTCCCACAACCCAAGGAAGGTTTCAAGATTTTCCCGTACGAAAAGACTGAGAGGATCGAAATGGAAGGGATCCTTCATACTATCCAACGACAGGGCCAATGCCGGTTTCCCCATTAGCACCGCCTGCCTGGCTGCAGCAGCGGTTCCTGAATAGACCAGATCAGTACCCAGGTTAGGTCCTATATTGATTCCTGAAATCACAATATCGGGGAGAGGAATCTTACCGCTCAGTAGAGCGACGATAACACAATCGGCAGGAGACCCACTACAGGAGAACACCCCTGCCTCGATTTTTTTTAGCTGGATAGGCCCCTTCAATGTGATCCGATGGGAAGTTCCACTCCTCTCTCCATCCGGTGCCACTACGAATACATCATGGGATTTCCCCAGTATATTCCTTAGACTCAGCAGTCCTGGACTCTTAATTCCGTCGTCATTGGTTAGTAGAATATTCATAAAGATTACAGGATCTGGGCTCCCCGGGACGGGGTGCAGGGAAAGGAAACCGCTTTGAACCCGAAGATGCGTTCATACTCTTCGAGGTGTTTCCTGAACTCCTCCAAAGCATGCTCATAGAGTAGGGTAACGATACATCCTCCAAATCCCGATCCGATCAACTTGGATCCCAATACTCCTTCGGTTTCCAGAGAACGTTTTACCAACCAATCGATCTCTGGACAAGATACCTCGAAAAGATCCCGAAGACTCTCATGGGATCTATTCAATAATTTGCTCAGTCCTACAAGATTCCCGTTTCTCCGGAGAATTTCTTCTGCTTCTTTCACTCGATAGTTTTCCTCCACTACATGGAGACACCTTCTTCGGATGCTCTCCGGTATCAATCCCATGCTTTCACGGATATCCCTCGGTGAAAAGTCTCGTAACGTAGCTCCCGGCCTCTTCCGCTGGAGCAGTTCGAGACATTTTTCACAATCTTCCCATCGCTGCGCCAATTCTTCTTCCACCACTGATCTGGGGACCTGGGAATTGGTAATTAAAAACTTTACGTTCCCCATGGGAATGGGGACGTACCTCCATTCGAGAAATTTCGTATCCAGGATGATCCCATGATTCTCTTTGCCCAGCAGGGAAGCAACGATCTGAACATAACCACTCTGTTTTTCCAGAAAAGTACTTTCTGCAAAATGAATGAAATCCAAGAGCCTTCTATCCGTTACGGAAAAATGGAATAAATGTTGCAACCCCACGGCCATTGCAGTAGCCATAGCTGTAGAAGCACCCAACCCAATCCCGGAAGGGATATCTCCCGAAATGGTTACATTCAACCCCCTGATACTGGAAAAACCTGCTTCCAGAAAGGCTTGAATAACCCCTTTCAGATAATTTGCCCACCGATCTTCCTTTTTATATTTCAAATTGATCAAACTGGTGCGTTTGCGCTCCCCCAGATCCAAAGCATGGAACCGAAGAGAGCTATCCTTGCGGGTAGAAATTGCCATCGTGATCGTTCGATCCATGGCAAAGGGTAGGGCAAAACCACCCGTCGATTCCGTATGTTCTCCCAACAGGGTTACTACTCCTGGTGCTTTTACGATAATATTCGGTGGGTTGCCATATTCTTCGGAGTGTACAGAAATCAGGTCTTTCATGTATACACAACCCCCTACTATCTATAAAAATAGAACAGTACTATATTAAAGGATAATCTAAAACAATTCAATGAAAATGTGGGATCTATGAATACGGTTCTAACAGTATTATCAGGAATCCTTCTGCCTCTGGCACTCCCTAACGATTATGTTCTACAGGGGAATCCATGGATCGGAGCCATCTGTCTCACGCCCCTGTTCCTCGCCCTATTCCGTACAAAATCTTTGGGTGAAGGGATTCGCCTCTGTGCCCTCTTTGGAGGAGTCGCCACCTTCCTGTCCAACTACTGGCTCATGTATTTCAAAGATTACGCCTTTCTGACTATCGGTTCCGTTACGATAGCCTACTGCGGGATCTACGCAGTGTGGGGTGGTTTCTTCTGGCTTTTCTCAAGACCTCATCCGTATCGCCCCCTTTATCTGGCAGGCATCTGGACCCTCTTCGAATACTTCAAATCTATCGGATACCTTGCCTATCCATGGGGACTTATCGTGTATCCCTTCAATGAACTGCTTCCCCTCCTGCAAATTGCCGACCTGGGGGGTATCTGGCCCCTTTCGTTCCTCTTTGCCTTTGAAAACGCCTTCTTCGCAGAGCTGGTTGCAGGATCAAGTATCCAGGCAACGAAGGATAAAATACGGTATGGCATTGCCGTCGTAGCCACCACCCTACTCTTCCTCGGGTATGGATACTACCGTATGCAGATTACCATACCGGAAACGGGTCGTTTTCGAGCTGTACTTGTCCAACAGAACATGGATCCATGGGAAATGGAGAAGGAGACAGAAAATCTTCGCATCCTGATGGAGCTTTCCCGGAAGGGAATTCAACAGATCGGCGGGAACGTAGAGCTCGTGGTGTGGAGTGAATCGAGCCTCCCTCGACCTATACAGGAGAATCAACAATTCTATCAAAGAATGCCCCCGGAAGAACCCTTCTTTCAATTCCTCAAGCAATGGAATGCGTATTTTCTCATAGGGAACCCGGTGGTAAGACGTACGCAGAATCGGAGAGAAATCCAGAATGGTGTGGTACTTTTGGATAGTGCAGGAAAGATTCTAGATACGTATGGGAAACGGCATCCGGTGCCCATGGCCGAACATGTCCCCTTCTACGAAGTACCGATCGTGCAGGCTTTTTTCAAGAAAGTAATCGGTCTGGGGGGAATCTGGGCCCTGGGTGATAAAGATACGATCTTTCAGTTGAAAGGTGCAAACGGAAAGGTGATTCGATTCGGAGCCCCTATCTGCTTCGAGGATGCCTTTCCCTACCTCTGTCGAAGGTTCATCCTGGCTGGTGCGGACCTCCTGATCAACATAACCAATGATGCCTGGTCCCGTAGAATGTCCGCACAGGTACAACATTTCGTAGTTGCCCGCTTTCGATCCATCGAGATGAAACGGATCCTGATCCGCGCTACCAATGGTGGAGTCACCTGCGTGATCGGACCCTTTGGGGAAGTAATTGCCTCCCTGCCGATGTTCCAGAGGGATGTGCTTCCACTGGAGGTTTCCGTACGAAAAGAACCCTCCTCTACCTTCTATACTCGCTGGGGAGACTGGTTCCCTCTTCTATTGGGAGTCCTTCTGTTGGGTAGGCTTTTTCAACCAATTCTCGGCCCCAGAAGAGGGACCTTTTCAGGAAATCAGCTGTTGGGGATGATCAATCCTTAATATTATACTTTTTCTTGAAACGATCCACCCTACCTGCGGTATCCACCAGTTTCTGCTTGCCGGTGAAAAAGGGATGACACTGGGAACAAATTTCCACTCTCAAATCCCCCACAGTGGTGCGGGTTTCGATTACATTTCCACAGGCACAGGTTATTTTTGCAGGAATATACTTTGGATGAATATCCGGTTTCATGATCACCTCACTGCTCATGATAAATTTTCATTATAAATCCGTTACGGTCGAGGTATTCATCGATCGCAGGAATGCCTCATTATTCTTGGTTTTCCTCATCCTGTCAATCAGGAGCTCTATGATCTCCACATCATCCATCGGGTTGATTACTTTACGCAGGATCCACATCTTGTTCAATTCTTCCTCTGTGAGAAGGAGTTCCTCTTTCCGGGTTCCCGACTTTTTGATGTTTATCGCCGGGAACAATCTCCGATCTGCCAGTCTGCGATCCAGAATCACTTCCATGTTCCCTGTCCCCTTGAACTCTTCGAAGATCACCTCGTCCATTCTGCTTCCCGTTTCGATGAGAGCCGTGGCAACGATGGTAAGGCTACCCCCCCCTTCGATGTTTCGGGCCGCCCCAAAGAACCGTTTGGGCTTGTGCAGGGCGTTGGAGTCCACACCACCCGAAAGGATCTTACCTGAAGTGGGTACTGTCTGGTTATAGGCTCGGGCCAGACGGGTAATAGAATCCAGGAGGATTACCACATCCCGTCTGTGTTCGACCAGCCTCTTTGCCTTCTCCAGCACCATCTCCGCTACCTGCACATGCCGGGAGGCTTGCTCATCGAAGGTGGAAGAAATTACCTCTGCCTTCACGTTTCGCTGCATATCGGTTACTTCTTCCGGTCGCTCATCTATCAATAGCACGATCAGGTACACCTCGGGGTGGTTCAGAGTAATGGCATTGGCAATCTTCTGGAGAAGGATCGTTTTTCCTGTTCTCGGGGGTGACACGATCAAGCCCCGCTGCCCTTTCCCGATGGGACAAAAAAGGTTGATCATACGGGTAGAAATGTCCCCGTCGGGGGTTTCCAGGTTGAGCCGCACATTGGGATACAGGGGTGTCAAATTGTCGAAGGGAATCCTCTGTTGGGCTACCACAGGTTCATCGAAGTTCACAGTTTCCACCCGGAGCATGGCAAAGAACCGTTCCCCTTCCTTGGGAGGCCGGATCTGCCCATACACCGTGTCGCCTGTTTTCAGGTTGAACAATCGGATCTGTGAGGGGGAAATGTAGATATCATCAGGCCCTGGAAGATAGCTGTTCTGGGGAGACCGGAGGAACCCGTACCCGTCTGGAAGTATTTCCAGGCTTCCGTACGCATAGCTCGCTCCATTCCGTTCCGTATGAGCTTTCAAAATAGAGAAAATTACTTCTTGTTTTTTCAAAGAGAGAAGGTTCTCCTGCGGGACACCCAGGCTTGAAGCCAGCTCCCGCA
>CALKLC010000028.1 GCA_937991975.1 uncultured Spirochaetales bacterium
AGTTGCGGGTTGACTACTTCTTCAGATGAGTTAGAATGCTTCGTGCATAGCGCCTTTCTCGATAAGGAGATAGGCGCTCTTTTTTTGAAAAAAAGCGCGGAGATCAGAATAGGCTAAGCTGATCTGGATTCTTTTTTGGGGGAAGTTTTTGGATGCCTGTGAAAGAAATGATATCTTCATACTGTTTATCTGTGATTTGGATGATATCTACTTTTCCTTTTTTTGGCAATCCTTTCTGGATTCTTCGGATGATGGCTTCGCCGGCTTCTCTTCCTGATAAAAGTCTATAATAAACAGAGTATTGAGTCATTGCGAATCCCTCATCCAGGAGAAACTTTCGGAATCTCGTGGCATTTTTGCGGTCCTGACGGGTCATTACAGGAAGGTCAAAGAATACGAACATCCACATAAGTTTATATTTGCTCAGATACATATTGATTTTTAAGTGAGTAGAAAAGATCGGGGAAAAAGAGGGCTACAGTTTTTGTAGTAAAAGCCTCCACCAGAGATAAGGCTGAATCTTGAATGGCATTTATTAACGGAGTAATCCCTTTTTGACTCTTAACATCAAGCCAGATAAGACTGCTGATAGTACGTTTCACTTCTGGGGTGAGCTCGGTATGGTTATTGGGGGAACTCATTAATTCTTTTATCCGAAGATCTACAAGCGGGCGAAAGGGTTCCATAAGATCGTCTGCTAAAGCAAAATAATCACGCTGGTTTTGATGCATGAGACTGAACATAGGCAATAACCCTGCGCAGGATACAGCTCTTGCACAGGCGGAACGAATGATTGCGTATCCATAGTTCAGAAAAGAATTGATACCCGCCGCTCTTTTTTCTCGTTTGAACTCGTTTCCAAACAAAGCCCTCCAATAAATCCGCGCACCCCAGGCTTCTTTGTTCCCCTTATCTCCAGATTGTACAGAATCTGAAAGGATGCGCAGCTTTTGAGACATTTCTGTCCGACCCATCAGTTCCAGTACAGAAGCTTGATTTCGCAGTTTTTCCTGTACAATTCTTTTCCAGAGATTCTTTTTCAACGGTAAAGATGCATTCAGCTGGGCTTTCACACGAGTCGCTGCTTCTTCCGTGTACGCTTCGGGTAAACCCAGAAATACTGGCTTGTATTGTTGATCACATAAAACGGTAACAGCACCCCGGCGTGCCAGTTCCTCCAACAGTGGTTTCGAAATAAATCCACTTCTGGCAGAAATCATCAATATGGCAATATCCTCCAGAGGAACTTTGCCGATTTCTTCTTTCTCGTGTTTAACAGACAGGAAACCCCTCGAGAGGAAGAGGCTTCTACCCTCCTCTGCGATTTCCACGATTCTCTGTAACATTCCAGATATTAGTATCGGCGCCTCTGTTTCCCAAGTATAGAGAGTGTGGTTTTATGAATTTGAAATTCTTTAAAAATAGCGTTGATAGAAACGTGATTTTGTCCGCTTTTCGGTTTCCAAAAAGGATGAATGAACGCTTTATTAGTATCCTCCATCCAGCTTTTGATGTCAGAAGTAGCGAACAATGGCTGAATATCCACTTTATTCTGTGTAGTGGAAAAGCCCGCAATCCTGCAGTAGACAGGGCCTTTCGGGTGTTCTAAAGTAATTATATCGTTTTTGAAGAGCCGCATGAGTTTCTTTGCAGCCGGATGAGAGGGACGGGGATAACTTCGTAACCCTTTTTCCATCAGCCACCATTCCAGACGGCTAATAAAGACCCCTTCATACCGGAAGGTGTCTTTTTTTTCAGGAATGGCCCATATATCACAAAATGCGATATCTCCAAACTGATACCACTTCTTCTGGTTCTGAGGTTGGAACATCCCTTCTTGATTCTTATTTACATATCGAATGGTCTTTATTCCTGTTTTTTCACCGAACTCCGTCAACGCAGTTTCCAAAACCTTTTTGGATGCTTTTTCATCATCGCTATCAGCGGCAGCACTGCTTTTAAATAACGTTTTATATTTCTTTTGTAAAAAAGCGGTAAGTTCTTTTCGGATAACTGGATCCACAATGAAACCTTTTGTGATTTCGTTCATGGTGATATTTTTCAGAGGTTTTCGAGCTATGAATACTTTACGCTGGATTCGGACAACCGGATGCTCAGCAGAGATTTTTTTCAATGCCTCCTGTTTGTTCTTTGCATGTTGTAGGGTTTCGCGAATATCCTTATCCAGGATAGACTCCAACTCGGTTTTTAGATCGATCTCCTGGATAGGTACTTCGAACACTACATTCCGGTATCCATAGGCAGTTTCTAATAATAGCTGTCCTGTCTTCCGGTGATCCGGGCGGATAGAAGGTAATACGTGTTTCAGCGTTTCCAGTACCCGGGTTCGATCGAGGGGACAAGGGGGTGCCATAACGCCATACCTGTACTTCTGGGGGTTCGCGTTTTGTTTCGCTGCCTCCTGGAGCAACGAGCGGTCGGTCAGTCCGATTACAAGGGCATCTAAAGCGTGATGCCGGTGGTCCGAACGATTTTTATCATATTCCTGTTTACTGGCATTCAAGATCGTATTGAATCCCCATTGTGCGCGAAAGATAGCAGTGAGACTTCCAGGAACGAACCAGATCGAGTCGTAGGGACAGATATGCGCCAGATACTTCCTGGCTATTCGGGAAATGTAAGCGGTGTCGGTCAACTGTCTTTGAATGAAATCTGTCGTTGCCTGGTATTGTTCCAGAGCGTGTTCAGAAAACTTTCGTTTCTTTGGGGCAGGTAAATTCTGGATTCGTTCGATAATCAGATTCCATGCATAGTCCCCTGAAGCATTTCCAAAAGCTTCAAAGGGCGTCTGGTTTCCCTTTTTCGCGTTACAGTGTTTATGAGCTACCGTTAAATTAGACATGGAATCATCCAGTGTTCGGGAGAACGGAAGGATATGCTCGATCTCGGCATCGCCGTTAAATAATTGGGCCGCGCTGATTGGCTGTCCGCAGTAAAGGCATAGATGCCCCAAATGGTTCCTTCCCAGTTCTTCCCACAGGATGTATTTTTTGCGATCTAAAGCGGTTAGTTTATAGGAAGGTCCGAGAATCCCTCTTATGTCGGATTCGATGCGCTTATTTTCCTTCTGGTTCTTTGTCTGAATCTTTCGTATAGCATCTTTTACCTTTCTGCTGAGTTTCAATTCTCGAGTAACTTCAAGAGCAATCTCATCTGGTTTGCCATAGGTTTGTATCAATTCATTGATTAGTTTCCTGAGCTGGTTCAACACTACATGTACAGTCGGGTTTGGTATCCGACCGTACTTTTGTTCATCCGTAGAACCGTTTTCCTTTTTAAAAGAAGTGGTTTCCGGCAACACACGCCCATAGTAAGGAAGTTCCGAGAAGGAAGGTTCGGGTTTCAAGTTCGAATGGTGGAGCCCCATTTTCCGCACCGCCTCGTCGTACCGGCAATTCTCTTTCCGCATTATACGGGTGCAATCCCGCATAAACTCGCTACTGAGGCTTCCCACCCCTACGGGCAAGTCAAAATTCAGCAGTTTTTGTGCCGTGGATTCCGGAATATCGAGGGTCTCGAAATAATTGAGCAAAGCTGTTTCATCCGTTTCCGTAATCAGTTTTTCAACAAGGGCATCCTGTTCTTCCCAGGAAAGGGTATCCCATCGTTCCTTCAAGAGTTTACCCAGCATGACAGCTGTTGGATTCCCTTTTAATCGAGTTCTGCGCTCATCTTCTATGTTAAACTTCGAGTACAGCCCCAGGTATTTTCGGATCTGATCGAAACTCAGTTCCTCTTTATAGTCCAGCAGGTCATACAATTGCTGCCGCTGTTCCCTTGTTAACGGAACCTCCTTGCCTTGATCATCGAAGTACCAGAGATTATTCACTTCTTGAGTGATCCGAAAACGATGTGCGCCAGGGAGGGATGAATACCCTCTATATTTATCTGGATAGAATGTGCATTTACCTCGCTCGGGAGCTCGTAAAGGGCGTTGAAAAAAAATAGTGCGGTATGCCTGATCCCAGGGGAAAGTGGGATGGCCTTTGTATTGAAAGGATTTTATTGCATTAAACTCCTGCTCATACATTTCTCTAGAGGGATAAAACTCGGTCGAGTCTGGTCTAAACCGGATAGATATGCCCTTTTTGCCGTTCAGCTGAGTTTTTAGTTCATACAGGTATTCTCCTAAAGTTTTCTTCGCCAATTTTTTCTCTAAAATCTGAATCTTGCCTTTCAACCCTTTTTCTTCTTTTAGCTGATCTGCTTTTTGTTGTGGGATCTTTCTGTTGCTTTTGAAGCCCCTGCGGGCGGCAAGATTCAGCATGATTCGGGAAAGTTCTTCGTTGGTTAACATGCGCCGAAGAGCTTCGTAACGCAGCTTGTAGGGATCCATCTGTTTCAATCTTTCCTGCGCCTCTTTCCCTTCCCCCATATACTTATGCTGGATCAGCAGATGGAGCATGGCTTTCTTTCGTCTCTTCCTCCGTTCCAGGTTCCTGCGGATCAAGCGCATTGTTCTACGGCGAAGATTCTTTGGATCTCCCACACGGCCTTCCGCGGCTGGCTCCCTGCCATCGGAAAAAATCCGCACCCCCATATCCTGCAGGATGGGAGGATCGTTCTTTTTATCCGCATACTTTAAGACACTCCATCCAATGGAGTTTGTGCCTACATCCAGACCGTACCGGATCCCCATAATACCTCCCTGAAAATATGGTATTGACAATTATAGTAAAGAGTATAAAATATTTCCAACTCATCTGAAGAAGTGGTCAACCCGCTAACAAGGCTTTAAAGCCGCAACATGAGAAAGCATCTCTACGGAGATGCTTCTTCTTTTATAGAAGGCTCGTTTTCAAAATCCTATATGCGACCGCCACAATTTTGGCACCACTTGCTATTGTCTTAATTCCTATAATCCTTATAATATTTGTCATGAAAGTGCGGAACGCTTTATTTGCTGCCATACAGCTCACAATACTTGTTTTGCAAGGGGCAGCTGCACCCTTTCAACTATCCGACGGAACAACCCTGAACGTACTGGAGATTCGGAAAACACGGGGTGTTGTGGAGTGGGTGAAAGTGCCGAACAACCCTCCCCAGATGATTCCTACCCCCTGGGGGAGAGTACCTGCCCGCGATACCCTGTTTCTGTATCCAAACGGGAGGATAAAGAAAGTATCCATGGGGTATAGAGCTCCCCTCGAAGAGGATACAGCCTTGCTGTCCACCCCCTATGGCCCCTTACAGGTAAAAGGAGAGATTGTGTTTCATGAAAATGGAGCTGTCGCATCCTTGAGCTTCAAGGGGATCCACCAGTTACCAATCCCCATTGGGGGCGCTTCCCCCGCAGTACAGGCAACGTTTTATCCGAATGGAGGATTGAAGTCCATCTCTATCCCTTCCTGGAGTCTGCCCCGCCTCCGCATTTTGGGAAAAGAAACTGTTGTTTCCGAGTTGGAGTTCCATGAGAATGGGACTCTCAAGTATACGCGGTTCAGAGATTCCACTTCCCTTGCTACCCCCGGCGGTGTGGTATCGGCAACCCGTATATGGCTCTATGACAACGGCCGCATAGAGGCTGTTGTTCTTGCGGAACCGAAGCCCCTGTCCGGCCTTCCTGTTGCAGAGGTGCCTATCCGTTCCCTTGGCTGGCATCCGCAGGGAGAACTGAGGTATGTGGAACTATCGGGACCTGCGCGTTTCCACACACCTTTGGGCATCCATACGATCAAGGGCCCTGTGTACTGGCATCCGAATGGCCAGATCAAGGAACTTACCTTTTCGGAAGAGTTTCCGGAAATTACCTTTCCAGCTCTAGGGAAGGTCCGGGTTTCCTGGGTTGCCTACCGCGACGATGGATCCTACGAGAGACTTTCTTTGTCTGAACCCACCCGAATTCGTACCCCTGCGGGAATCGTGGAAACCAAGCAGGTAGAATTGTATCCGACAGGCGGACTGAAGAGCGCGGATTTGTCTGATGCGGATAAAGAGTTTCCCCTTTCCACCCCCCTGGGCACCCTTAAAGCCGGCTGGCATGTAACCTTCCACGAGAATGGTGCCCTGAAGAGCCTGTCCTTCAGACCGCTGACAGCCCATGAGATTCTTATCCCTTTCGGTACGGGAAAGATTCCGGCATGGCTCACGGACACCATCGCGTTTTATCCCGATGGAGCTTTGCAATCGGTCATTCTGAGCACGGCACAGGAACTCCCTACCCCCCTTGGGAAGCTTCCCCTGGATGGGGAACTATTCTTCTACCCCACGGGGGATATACGGGAAGCGACCATTGGCTGGCACCCCCGCCTGGGAGAACCAGGGAAAGTTCTACTGCCCGACGTGGGGGAAGTACTGGTGGGGAACATTACCTTTTATCCGGGGGGTAGAGTGAAAGAGGCAGAAGTGATAGAAGAGGGTCAGGTTGGAGGGATCTACCTAAGCGAGTATGAAAGACTTCAGTTCTCCGAGGAAGGGAGGCTTCTCGCTAAAAAGCCTCCGCGGGCGGCAGATGGGGCTCATCGGTGATATTCCTATCCTCTACGAAGATCCGCATATCCTCATAGTGAACAAACCGGCAGGTATTGCAGTGATTCCTGAACGGTACGAGGAGGGGGATTTGTCCCTGCTGGAGGTATTGGGCCGCACCGAAAAAGGGGGAACCGGCCAGGCAACAGGGGATCCAATAGTGAGAGCTGGGAACGAATGTCCGAGCAATCCTTCGGGAACCGGCCAGGCTACAGGGGATCCAATAGTGAGTGGTCAAGCGGGTGGCAGTTCGAAAGAGAGGGTGCCCCTGGAGGGATCCAAAGAAAGGTGGGCTGGTAATGGGGCGGCCCCAGGCTCGAGCGAAAGCGGACCCCGGCCTGTTCACCGGATCGATAAGGACACGAGCGGTGTAGTCCTTTTCGCGAAATCGGACGACGCCTTTCGAGCCTTGAGTCTCCAATTCCAGGAACACACCCTCGTCAAGGTGTACCATGCCCTGGTGCTAGGCCGGCCCCTCTGGCAGGAGGAAGTGTGCGAAGCCCCTCTTCTCGTGGACGGGGACAGGAAACACCGCACCATCGTACACAGGGAGGGGAAGCCCTCCCGGACCCTCCTTCGGGTACTGGAAACATTTCGAGGATTTGCGCTGATAGAAGCGAAACCAGAGACCGGACGTACCCATCAGATTCGGGCTCACCTTGCCCATCTGGGATATCCGATTGTGGGGGATATTCTGTACGGCGGAGGGGAAGGGTTGTACCTGTCATCTTTCAAAAGAGGATACAAAGGGCTGCAAGCATCCACTCAGCAGAGGATCGCCCCGGAAACCAGGGGTCGGCGAATTGGGGATCGAACAGGGGCTACGCTGAACAGTGTTGGGAACGGTGCCAGGAGGGGTAACAAATCGAGCCCGCGTTCATCTATCGCCGAGGTCTCATCCTCCTGGCAGGGCGAGAAGCCCCTTATCGGCCGCCTCGCTCTCCATGCCCTGTCCCTCGAGTTTACCCATCCCCTGACAGACGAACGGTTACGGTTCGAGGCCCCCTATCCAAAGGACTTTTTTGTAGCGCTGGAAAAACTCCGCAAGTACGGGCGATAGAACGAAGATAGGGGGATAGGGTTCAATAGTGGTGCCAAAATTGTGGCGTGGGGTCAACGAGCTGAAGCAGGGGGCAGCCCTGAGGAATCCGGCTGATCCACGCCTAATCTGGCGAGTCCTCGATGGATTTCTTCCGAGTCGAGCGGGGCTTGGAGAGACGAATAGTATCTGAGGGAGCTTTCTTCTTCGAAGTCCCCTTTGCCTTTTCCCCCTCGATTACCTTAAAGGTTCGTACCTTTGCAGGCTGGGCTTCTTCATCCAGTAGCTCTTCGATCAGATGGACGGTTTGAAAGGGAATCATGATGTGTTTGGATTTCCCGAAGTTTTTCAGCAGTTCGTCCTCCGCGGGATTGATGATCAGTTTCGGCCCCTCGGGAAAGATCAGGTCTTTAATGGAAACGAAATACGGATGGGTGAGGTCCAGGCTGCGGGCTTTCAGTTCCAGCTCCTTCCCCTTCCAGGTAAACAGGACTCGATAGATGGACAATGAATACTTCCTCCGATAGATAAAGTACTGCAAACATACTGAAGGAAAAGCACTTTTTCAATCCTCTTTTTTGTGGTACGAATAGGTGTGCCTCTGAAAAAGTTTACGCATTGGAACCTGGAATTCCGCCGAAGGATCCAAACACAGAAAGCCCTGGAACGAAAGATTCCCCTTTCCCCATCCGAGCTACAGTATTTCGAGCGGCTTCGAGCCGAAAAGCATCGGGCAGTGGAAAGGTCAGGGGAGGAATCAGAACGGAAAGAGACAGAAAAGACCAGCGGCTTACAGGTCGAACAGATACCAGTCGAACGGGAGGATCGAGAGGGGGCGTTGCCCTCCTTACCCCTAAGTATCCCGCGCTATTACCTTGACCTTGTGGGGCAGGATCCTGCGGATCCTCTACGGTTACAGTGTATCCCGCGGGAAGAGGAATGGGAAACGGAGCCCCTATCAATGGAAGACCCTCTGGCCGATCAGAGATACAGCCCTGTTCCCCGACTGGTACACAGGTATCGGGACCGGGCACTCATTCTGATGACTGACCAGTGTGCGATGAGTTGCCGGTTCTGTTTCCGCCGGCACTTCACAGGGAAAGGGCAGGGGATCATTCGACAGAGCGAGCTGGATCATATCATCTCCTACCTGAAAGAACATCCGGAAGTGAAAGAGCTTCTCCTTTCCGGGGGTGATCCATTGACCCTTTCGGACGAGAAGTTCTTTGCCATCGTGGATACCCTCCGCTTCGGCAGGCCTGGAATCGTTCTGCGGGTTAGCTCCCGCTTACCCGTTGTTCTGCCTTCCCGGATCACCCGGCGATTCGCATTTCAGATGCGGATCCGACAGCCGTTCTGGTTCGTTCTTCATGTGAATCATCCTAAAGAGTTGACGCCAAAAGCGGATGTGGCGTTGAAACGTCTTGCCGACGCCGGAGTGCCCCTTCTGTCCCAGACAGTTCTATTGAAAGGAGTTAACGATTCAGTGGATGCCCTGGAAGAGCTATTCCGCAGTTTGACGGCCCGGAGAGTCAAACCTTACTATCTTTTTCAGCTGGATTTAGCGCGGGGCACCGCTCATTTTCGTGTTCCCCTGGAAAAAGGCATCACCCTTATGAGGGAACTGAAAAACCGCCTCTCTGCCCTGGCCCTCCCCACCTATGCCCTCGATCTGCCGGGCGGCGGAGGAAAGGTTCCCCTGGTGGATGCGCCTGACATGACCGAAGGGGAAGGGGATTGGATCTTCCGCACCCCGGATGGCCAGGAGTATCGCTACCCAAAGGAGTAACGGATGGACAACCTAAAGCAACATCCCCACCTGGTCTGGAAAGAGCTTTCCCGAGAGCCTGTATACCATACCCCCATCTTCGACCTCATTCGAGTGGAGCGGCAGTCCCAGGAGGGAAAGCGGGGATCCTTCTACCTTATCCAATCCCCCGATTGGGTAAATGTGATTCCGGTTCTGAAGAATCCGGAGGGAAAGGATTGCTTCCTCATGGTCCGGCAGTACCGGCAGGGAGGGAATTGCCTCACTCTCGAATTCCCGGGCGGTCTGGTAGATCCTGGTGAGACACCTCTCGAAGCGGCGATTCGGGAGCTTCGGGAAGAAACGGGGTATGAAGCCGAATCGATCCAGTTTCTCGGCCGAATCCAGCCGAACCCTGCGATCATGACCAACTGGTGTTCCACCTTTCTCGCGCAGGGACTCCGTAAAACGAGCGGCCAGGACCTGGACGAGCACGAACTGGTGGACTACGAACTGGTTCCCATCGAGGAGCTGGAACGGGACATGGGAACCGGCATCCACATTCATGCCATCATGGTAGTGGCCCTCTTCTGGTACGAACGGTGGAAGAAAAAGATAGATTAAGTGGTGCCAAAATTGTGGCGGCCTCCCAGGTGGTTGTAAAATGAGCTTTCTATCTTTCTAAGCCCGCGTTCAGGCGGGTCTTGTCAGAGAGTCCAACAAGGTGTCCCGGTTAATTTTTTATCCCCGCCACAATTTTGGCACCACTTATGAAGATATAAGGCCCTATCCCTCATACATATCCAGA
>CALKLC010000029.1 GCA_937991975.1 uncultured Spirochaetales bacterium
TCCCCCCCCAGGTAGAGTCTGGCCTTCCTCCTGTAAGGGAGGCTCCAGAAGAAGAAACAAAACCGCAAACCGACTCTGGGACAAGGAACGACTCCCCATTAGAGGCTAAAGAGGATGCACCGAACTTTTATATTACTAATCTTTTAAAATTGAAGTACCGAGCTGCTGTATCCCGGGCTAACCCCACCCTTGTTCTTTTCCTTCTCGACATGTCCGGATCCATGGAAGAGACGTTTCAAGGAAAAGTAACCAAGGCAGAGTTTCTTGCCCGTTCAGTAGATCGAACACTGGAGGAACTGGTAGTTCGGTGTCGAAAAGCGGATGGGGTGCGGGATTACTTCCATATCAGTTGCCTGGGATTCGGCGATGGCAGAGTCTGGTCCTTGCTCCCATTAGAAGAACCGATCCTTCCGATTTCCCAGCTGGCTCAGTTTCCCCGCTCCATCCAGCGGGATCCAGGGGGGCTTCCCCACCCTTCCTGGGTGCTTCCGCAGGCAGAGGGGAATACTCCCCTCCGGGCCGCGTTCCAGGAGGTGTGCCGTATAGTGGGGGGATGGTGCGATCTACACTATGCTTCCTATCCTCCCACCGTAATCCTCATCACGGACGGGAAATCTACCGATGGAAATCCGGTGGAGGAAGCGAGGATCCTCAAACAACTCCACACTTCGGACGGTGAAACCCTCCTGTTCTGTCTCCACATTGCAACCCATACTCAGGGAGAGATTTTGTTTCCGGCAGAACTTTCCCCTCGGTTGGATGAGTACGGGCAGTTCCTCTTCCAGATCTCCAGTCCAATGCCTCTCCATATTTTTGAGCAGGCCCTTCGATTCGGGTACCCTGTGAAGGAGGGAAGCCGCTTTTTTGCCTATGGGGCAGGCCCTGAACGGATAGCGCACTTTTTCGATCTGGGGACACGGCCCGCCCAGCTCCTGTAATATAAAAGGTTATCTTCTGTAAGATACTTTATGGTGCGTAAGATGGGCAGAACATTACAGAGTATGCGCCCCTCAATGGTTCGGGAGCGGATCTTACTTTTTCCGAAGGAGGGAACCCTAGGGCAGGATCGGATGGCTCGCTCACTCTGGCGAGGAGTCTGGGTGCTCTGTGACGGCGCCAGCGAGGGGTACGACGGGGGAGGGTGGGCGCGGGAGCTAAGCCGTTGCGCAGTGCGGTTTTCTTCTCTTCAGCGGGCAGTGCATGCGGCTAGAAGTAGCCGGTTTTTAAAAAACTATGTTCTGCAAGACACAGACTGGAGCGAGATTCTTGCTAGAACTCAAGGCTCGTATACGACCCTCCTTCGAGTTCGAATCCTGCCTCGTACAGTAGAGGTGGAGGGAGCGGGAGATACGGTTGTGTTTTTTCTAAGGGAATATGAGTTGGTAGAGGGATTTCCCGCAATGGAAGTGGGATTCTTTCAACAAAATCCTATTCTTATCAGTGACCGACTAAACGACGTAATTCCTTCTTTTAGTTCCGCTACCATCCCCTGGCGGAAGAAAGGTATTACCTCTATTGTCCTTGCTACGGACTCCTTAGCTGCCTTTCTCCTTGCCCTTGATACAGAAGAAAAGAAGAAAATCTTTGCCCTTTTTCATAGAGGTACAGAAAATAGGATCTGGAAGGCCCTGGAAGAGGAGCGAGCAAGAGGAAGACTTGGGTGGGACGATCTCAGTTTCATCTGGCTCGAGCTGAGGAAAAAAGAATGGTAGGAAAGTGGCCCCGCTATACAGATTACAATCAAGCCTTCCACACTCCCGAGGCAGGGTTGATTCCCAATGAATTGAAGAGGGCTACCGTGGCCCGTAATGGGTTTGGTAGTCCTGATCCTCTTTCCGGTGGATTCGCCTATATCTATCGCCTTACCTTTCCAGATGGGAAGCAAAAAGCGGTGCGAGTCTTCATGCAGGAAGACCCCATTCGTGACAAACGGCTACCCTGGGTACTGGATCGTTTGCACCACATGAAACTTCTCCATCCTTCCCTTCAGGATGTCTTTCTCGATTGCCAGTGGATCGATCCCTGTATCCGCACCCCCTTAGGGGATGTTCCTGCTATGGTGATGGATTGGGGTGAGGGGCTTACATTGGGGGAATGGCTGCGGAAACACAAGGGCGATTCTGAGTCCATCCTTAAGTTCCGGCAACGGTTCTTCCGAATGATGGAGCAGTTGGAACAGGCTAAAATTGCCCATGGGGATCTGCAGATGGGGAATATTCTGGTTACTCGGAAGGGTCGCCCCCTCCTGGTGGATTATGACGGAGTAGCTTTCTTCGATGAACCAGAGCCCCCTCCTATCCAGGGCGGACATCCGAACTTTCAGCACCCGAAGCGTTCCAATACCTTACCTGGTTCCCACCTGGATCGATTCCCTGCGCTTGCGATCGATATGGGTCTGGCTGCCTGGGCACTGTTTTCGGAAGCCGATTGGTTTTTACCCCTCGTTTCTGATGCCGATTGTTTGTACTTCTCCCGCTCCGATTTTTTGGATCCGGAACATTCGGAAGCCTTTGGTCGATTGCGCGGGGATCCTCAGCTCGGCATAGCTGTAAAGGAATTGGAAACCCTCTGTAAAGGGGATCCACTCCAGATGCCCACATTGGCTGAGTTTCGTTCCAGGGCCTTTCCAACAGAAATAGAGGCAACCTCCAGGTACACCCAAACAGGGAAAGCTCCGACTGCTGAGCAACCCGGCAAGGAAACCATGGGCCGCCGGAGATCTGGTAAAAAAACCAGGAAACCTGAGGGCCCGTTTTCCCCAAGGGAATGGAAAGAGAAAGAGGCAGAATATATTCCGGTATTCCCTCTATTTGATGCTCTGGATGTACAGGGTTTAAGTTCGAAGGTCGGAAAGATGGTAGAGGTGATCGGAAAGATCACCGAGATTCACGAAGGGGAAACAAAGTATGGAGATCCCTACGTGTTTGTGAACTTCATGGACTGGCGGGAGTCGGAAGTATTCCATTTAGTGGCATGGTCTGAGGATCTGGATGAGCTGGTAGATCCACCCAGTGAAGAGTGGGTGGGGAAATGGATCCATGTGACGGGTTTGCTGGAAGAACCGTATATCCGAAAGAGTTACCGAAGCGGAAGGACCGAGCAGGTTCGGTACTCCATCCGACTGCGGAACGATCAACAGTTCCGGTTCCTTGGCTTGAAAAAAGCCAGTGCACGCCTGAAAGCTGCATCCAGCAGCTCCTTTTCTTCTAAAACGGTTTCTGCATGGACTTCTTCAGCTTTAAATGCTCCGGCTCTTTCCACACCTTATTATAAATCTAAACCCATCCCCTCAAAAGTAGAATCCTCCTCTCCCAAACCATCTGCATCCTTCCTGGATCCTTCCCGGCCGTCAAACCAGGAACTTCTAAAACAGCTTCAGCCTTTAACATCCACTCCGAGTAATAGGACTGATCTTTCTTCTTCGGGGCGAGGATCTTCCTCACAAGATTCCAGAACTAAAATCCCCTTTACATTCCTGTTACTGCTGATAGGATTTGTCCTTTTTTTGTTACATATTGTTTCCCGTTAGGGATCCGATGCATGGAGAATCGTTTTTTAATTGAAAAATGGATCTTCTCACTGTATAGCGCACCCCATGCTAGAGAACAAAAACCGATGGAAAGGTATTCTGCTTGTGAATGTGGTCACGCTGGCATGGGCTACCAAAATTCTTTCGGTTCAGTTCCTGCAGCAGATACACTTGAATCTGGGGGATGTTTGGATTCTGCTAGCCGTCCTGGTTTGGGCTTTGTATTCTGTGGCAGGTAGAAAATTGATGAAGAGTCCCTCAGCGTTATCTGCCACTGCCATCTCTATGTGGATGGGCCTGCCACTTCTACTGGGTGCGGCTGTGTTCGAACTCTATCTCTTTTCAGTGAGAGACGACGGAATCGGCTTACCGGAATGCTTCGATTCGGGTTTCGAAGGAGGGTTCGGGTTTACGCTGGTAGGACTGCTGTCAGAACAATTGAACGGCAGTCTTCAGATAGCGGGGACGCGTGGAACAGAAGTGACAATAGATTTTTCCGTTTGAGGGTTTCCATGAATCAAGAGCAGCGACAGATCCTTTGGGCTTCAAGCCTCGCCTCCTTCCTTACAGCTTTCATGACGTCTAGTGTCAATCTGGCCCTTCCGAGGATTGCAGATTCCTTTTTAAGTGGTGCCAAAATTGTTATTTGTCGAGTTTTTTTGAAGCAACTGTATTCCCTTTTCTGTAGTAGGGGATAGGAGGTGCGTCGGATGGCTGACCCTATTCTCTACCCCGAGTTCTGCCCCAACCCCCAGTGTCCCTACTATGACCGGGCCACGGCCCAAGCGGCCGGTATGTGGTACAAACCCCACGGACGGTTCTACACGCAGTGTCGGGGCTGGATTCCCCGCTTTC
>CALKLC010000030.1 GCA_937991975.1 uncultured Spirochaetales bacterium
AGGAGAACTCCCCTGAGGAACGGTATAGGAGGATGATTCAGGAAACTCTGAAGAGCGGCCATCCCCGTTCCCTCCCCCTTACAGCAGAAAGACTTTCTCAGGTGGATCCGAAGAAAGCCTATGCCTTCTATAGGTCACTCGTGTCCCGGCCGGACACCTTCACCTTCGTGTTTGTGGGAAGTGTAAAACCCGAAGAATTGAAGCCCTACCTGAAGCGGTACCTGGCCGTGGTACCCGTACGCAAAAAAGGCATAGAAGGGAATGAAAACAAGGCACCTTCTCAAACCCCCGGTCACGAACCCATCCCCCCGCTCGAGAGGGGGGCAGACGGGAAAAGCGCCGGGCAGGGCAAACCCGCAGGGGGTGAAAATGCCAGTGGAGGCTCGCCTGGAAATGGGAAGACCGCGGCGCATGTTCCGTCAGCGGAGAGGGAGTCGATCCTCTGGGAGGTGGTGGAACGGGCAGGATCCCTCATCGACCGGGGGGTGCGATTCCGCACAGAATCTGTGCAGAAAGTACTCAAAGCAGGGAAAGAGCCCAGGAGCTTTGTAACCCTGTACTTTACCGGCGGGTGGGATTGGTCGCTGGATGAAATGTCTTACCTGAATCTACTTGAGGATTACCTGGATATTCGGCTGCGGGAAGTGCTTCGGGAAGACAGGGGCGGGACCTACGGGGTGAATGTTTCCATCACTCCCCGCCGGGCACCCGTACCCGAGTATAGTATCGAAGTCTCCTTTGGCACTGCCCCTACCCGTGTGGAAGAACTTCTGGGGGTTCTCCAGGAAGAGCTGGAGAAGCTAAAAACTACACCCCCCCTCGATTCGGATGTGGCCAAGGTAAAAGAACAGCGGTTCCGTCTTCTAGAACGGGGTAGGAAGGAAAACGGATTCTGGCGGTACTTCCTTACCCAGGAACTTTACTACGAAGCGGTGGACAGGGTTCAGGGCATTCAAAGGTCCGGGGAGAGTAGAAACAGGGGCACTCTGTTCGATCTATGGGAACAAACAGCCCGCTCCCTTACACCCCAGATGCTTCAGGAACGGATCAAGAACTATTTTGTGGAAAACCGGATGCTCAGATTCATTCTGGAGCCGGAAGACAGATTCCTCCGATAGAGAAGGCCTTCCTCTGTTAGGACCTATTTTAAGTGGTGCCAAAATTGTGGCGCTCTCACATGGGCTTTCGAATTGTCTTTTGCTATGCTTTGCATGTTCCTGCTCAGGCGTATCTTGCCCGGGAAGGGTGAACCGCTATAAGGGAAAAGGTGCGGAGGCGCCCAGCAGCATGTAGAAGCCCCCAAAAGTCGTGTCCTTATCCTTAAAGACAAGACTGATCGTCTGGGTATAGCGAACCTCGAATTGAATCGAGAAGTTTTTGATGGGGAATCCATATCCCGCTCCCAGGAGGGCGCCCACCACCACTCCGTAGTAGGGAAGCCGGGAATCTTTCTCCACTCCATTTGCCGACTCGAGTTGATACTCGATCTCTGTAAGGAACAGGTTCAGAGAAGGCCCTGCGAAGCCGTACAGAGCGCCGAACTTGAGGGGGTACCGCACTTCAAAAGAGAGTGGGAAGTGGAGAACTTTCGCGGAAACGTCCAGATCCTTTGTGGAGGAAGATCCCTGGCCGCGGGGAGTCATCAACTGGACCTCAGGTCGCAGATTGAAGGATACCCCTCCCCACCGGCCGAGGGGAGCCCGGAGGAAAAGCCCGTAAAGAAAATCGGTAGAATGGCTGGCCGACATTCCATCGTTTGAAAGATCCTTCTTCCAATCGCTACCGCCTATCCATTCCACACCAGGACCGAACACGAACCCTGCCTCCAGACCCTGGGCGGTACACGGAAGCAGCACTGCGAAACAGATTCCGCTCAGGATAAGGAACTTCACTCGCTGCGATCGAACCTGCCGCTTGTTTTTAGATCCTTTCACTATATGCCCCCCGTACACCCATTGTAGTATCCCTTCCACGGTAGTGCAATGGGAGGAGGGTGGATGCAAGGGTCATTCATCCGAAGGACCCCACCTGGTATTCGGCGCTGTCGGAAGGATGAAATGAACGAGGGGCGTAGAAAACCCTTACCGTGTCCCCTGTCTGTGTACCCGTCCCTGCACACCCACGGAAAGGCCATACAGGTTGAGGAAGCCCGTGGCATCCTTGTGATCGTAAGTGCTTTCCCCAAAGGAGGCAAGGTCCATACTGTAGAGGGAATAGGGGGACTTCCGTCCTGCTACGATGATGTTCCCCTTGTAGAGTGCGAGGCGAACAGTTCCGGTTACGTACTGGGAAGCCTTTTCCATGAACGCCTCGAGGGACTGCCGGTACTGGGTGAACCACTTCCCCGAATACACAGCCTGGGCATACAGTTGGGCCAGATGGTGTTTCAGGGCCAACGTTTCCGCATCGAGGGTGATCATCTCCAGCTCCCGCAACGCATTGTACAGGATCGTCCCGCCCGGCGTTTCATATACCCCCCGGCTCTTCATGCCTACTACACGGTTCTCCACCAGATCCATCCGGCCGATTCCATTCTCCGCTCCCAGCTTGTTCAGTTCCTGGAGGAGGTCCACTGGATCAGGCTTCTTGCCATTCAGTCCCACAGGAAACCCTTTTTCGAAGTCGAGGGTGATTTCCGTTTCCCTGTCCGGAGCCTCCTGAGGACTCTTTGTGAGGAGGAACACTTCTTTGCTGGGACGGTTCCAGGGATCCTCCAGCTCACCCCCCTCGTGGCTCATGTGCCAGATGTTCCAATCCCGGGAATAGATGTTCTTTTTCGAGATATTGCCCAGGGGAATCCCGTGCTTTTCCGCGTACTCGATGGCCTGCTCCCGGCTCCGGATGTTCCATTCCCGCCAGGGAGCAATCACCTTCAATTGGGGAGCAAGGGCCCGGTAAGTGAGCTCGAACCGTACCTGATCGTTCCCTTTTCCCGTACACCCATGCGCCACCGCGTCGCACCCTTCCTCCAGGGCGATCCGCACCTGATGAGAAGCCTGGAGGGGCCTTGCGATGGAAGTCCCCAGAAGGTACTTTCCCTCATACATGGCACCCGAGCGCAAGAGGGGCCATAGGTACTGGGTCACGAACTCTTCCCGTACGTCCAGAATGTAGATTTTGGAAGCCCCTGAAGCTATAGCTTTCTTTTCGATGGCCTTCCAATCCTCCTGCTGCCCTACATCGCAGGATACACACACCACCTCGGCCCCCGGATAGTTCTCCTTCAGCCAGGGAATGATGATGGAGGTATCCAACCCTCCTGAGTAGGCTAACGCGATCTTTTTTACCTGCTTCTTCTTTCCTTCTTCTGCCATAGGTCTTCTCCTGTACT
>CALKLC010000031.1 GCA_937991975.1 uncultured Spirochaetales bacterium
CCTCCTATCGATCCTGGATGACCGGGAGGCGAAGAGGATCGCCGAGGAAAAACGGAAGAAGGAGGAAGAGGAAGCGAGACGGATTGCGGAGGAACGTCGCAGGCAAGAGGAGGAAAAACGGAGGCAGGAGGAAGAGGCTAGACAAAAAGCCCTCCTGGAGGCTGTCTTGAGCTCCTTGAAAGCTTCTACGGAAGGGGTAGGGAACCTTTCTGCAGAAAAGGAAGACATCCGGGAGAAAAGGGAAGAAACGGATATCGAAGAGTAAGGGAGGAGAGTTGAGGTATGATGGATCGAAAAGTGTGGATCGGGATCGGTCTTGTGGCTCTGATCCTATTGCTGGGAATCGGATATCTTACGTTAAAACCCAGGGGAGGATCGGTACAATCTGCCCGCAAAAACACTATCCTGTTAGCGGAGGATTACAGTAAGAACGGAGAATACCAGCGGGCATTGGATCTCCTGGATCGAATCTTGATCGAGAATGCCAGCGACCAGGAAGCAAGGGCGCTTAAGGAGAGGATCCTGGCAGCCAAGAAACAGGCAGAGGAAGAAGCGAAAAACCGGGAGCTGCAGACCCTGCAGGCTCAAAAGGAAGCCCTTGAGAAATCCCTCGAACGGTTGGCTAAAACAGCAAGACCTTCTTCGGGGGATGATGCAGTGGCAAAAATGTTGGAAGCGCAGCGGTTACAGGCAGAACAGGAACGGAAGGCCCGGGAGGAGCAGGCCCGCAAAGAGGAAGAAGCTCGACTGGCCAAACTGAATGCGGAGCAGAGGGCCAGGGAGGAGAAATTGAAATCTCTCCTCAAGCAGGGGGATGAGGCCTTGCAGATCCCCAACTACCTTCAGGCCCGAAACCTCTACGAAGAGGTTATCCAGATGGAGAGGGATTCTGCCCGTTCCCCCTATGCGGCGAAAGCATATGCCCGGACAGCCGAAGCCTACTTCCGAGCAAATCCAGAGAGTTCCGAAAATCGACAGAAGGCCCTGGAGGCGGCGAATGAGGCTGTAAAAAGGGACCCAAACCTGTGGGAACCTTACTTTACCCTGGGGAAGGTGTATGCAGCGGCCCGGAACAACGATGCGGCCATCAAGGCTCTCACCGATGCTGCCCGGCTAAATCCCCAGAATGCGGAGATCTTCTTCGAACTGGGGAAGGTCCAGTTTCGGGCAACTCTTTTTCGGGAAGCTCGTCAGAGTTTTGAAACCTGCGTCCGTTTTGATCCGAACAATGCCGTAGCCTACTTTAACCTGGGAGCCACACTCCTCCGCCTGAGAGAGTCAGATCGGGCGTACGAGGCTTTCCTGAAGGCTACAAAGGTAAAGCCCGATTACGGGAGGGCTTACTTCGAGATGGGAGAGATCCTTCGGGCAAAGAACGATTTTACCGGTGCTGCTTCTGCCTATGCGCAGGCTTTGAAGTATGAACCGAACGAGGCGAGGAATGCACGGGGGCTGGCCACGGCTCTGTACAGGGTGGGAAAACTGGAGGAAGCGGAAACCTGGTTTCAAAAAGCTGTGGAGCTGGAACCGGAAAGCGATGTGAATAACTATAACATGGCCCTGATCAAACTGGAGTTGAAAAAACCCCAGGAAGGTCTTCCCTATATCACCAAAGCGGTTAAACTCAACCCCCAATCAGCGGAGTATGCCTTTACCATGGGACAGATCAGCGAAGCTCTGGGAAGTAAAGAGGCAGCGATTGCTTCCCATCAACGGGCAGTTCAACTGGATAGGAACTACATCAAACCTCGGATCGAGTTGGGCAGATTGTACGATGAGGCTGGACAGTACGATAAAGGGCTGGAACATTTACTCACTGCGTACCGTATCGATCCGGATTCCGTGGAAGTGAACAACAATCTGGGAAGTGTGTACCTTCACAAGGAACTGTACCAGGACAGTATCAAGCATTATCTGAAGGCTATTTCCAGGCAGCCGAACGTTTCCCTCATGCGCTACAACCTGGGGTTGGCATATGTGGGAGCCGGAAACTATACTGAGGCACGAGATACGTTCCGTCAATTGCTCAAGATGGACCCCTCGTATTGGGATGCCTACTTCGATCTGGGGAAAGTATTGGTTACCCTGCAGGATAAGGCAGGTGCAAAAGCGATTTTGCAGGAGCTACTATCCAAACAACCCAACTACCCAAAGCGGAAGGATGTGGAGAGAATTCTATCGGGCTTGTAACAATTTTTGGTCGGCGGTAGGGCCCGGATATCCCTCAAAGAATCCGTCTTACCCCCCGAAGGAGTTCCTCCCGGGAAATCTGAACCCAGAGGGGCCTGCCATGGGGGCAGCGGGGGTTGTCCAGGGAAAACACGTACCGGAGGATTTCGTAGGCAGAGAGGGGGTTGATCCCTTCCCCATCTTTTATGGCTTTTTTACAGGCGATCCGGGCAAAGAGTTCCTGCTTCAAAACTTCTACTGTCCCGATTTGAGTCTTCATGATCGTCACGATCTCTTCTTCTGCTCCCTGATACGCTGCCGGGAGGGCTATCAAGGCCCACCTTCCCGGTCGGATCTGTTCGACCTTCACCCCTAGCGGTTGTACTTTCGGGGTGTTTTCTGTAACCCTTGCCTCCTCATCCGGATCCACGGAGAATTCCAACGGTATTAAAAGAGGTTGAGGAACACTGTCCCGGATCAGGGCATCGTAGATGAACCGTTCATGGGCCGCGTGTTGATCCACGAGATATACCTTATCTTCCCACTCCACCAAAAGGAACAACCCAAACACTTGCCCCTTGTACAGAAAGGGAGTCGGGGTCGGAGTAGAAGAAGGTTCTAATGAGGGGGAATTCTCCCTTTCCAGAGCCGAAGAGTATATGGGGCTTGTAGGGAGCCCTCCTTTTGTAGGTTCCTCCCTTACCCAAAGGGTGGCCTGATCCCTCGTAAGAGAAGTGGGATCCATCGAAAGGCTATAACCGGCGAATTGCAGGCTTCGAAGGGAGGTCCGGCCCTGGGAGGTAAGGAATGAGGAGAGTACCTCCGAGATCCGTTTTCGAATATCCTCAGTGTTCCGGATTCGGGCTTCCTTCTTTGCCGGGTGAATGTTGAAGTCTACCCATTCGGGGTCGATTTCGATGAACAGATAGCAGAGAGGGAAAGTGCCTCCGGGAAGATAGGAGGAGAAAGTGAACTCTACCACCTGGAGGAGGGAGAAATCCCAGATCCGCCTCCGATTCACATAGAGCTGGAGGTGCTTTCGATCCTTTCTGAAGCTTTCGGGAGACCCTGTAACAATGCGAAACTGGAACCCTGCGCCCGATCCTACCAGCTCATGTAGTTTTGTGTGTCGGGTTTCATCAGGGTAGGCCTGGGCGACCCGTTCCGAAAGGGTCGAAAGGGGAAGAAATTGGGTCATCTTCCCATCGATGAAGAGTTTGAACTCACGGTCGGGAAAGGGAAGGGCCTTTTCCAGGAAGGTACTTCTACAGAGGTTCGTTTCCGTAGAGGGACGTTTCAAGAACTTTCGTCGGGCAGGAAGGTTATAGAATAGATCGGAAGCGGTAACGACTGTGCCTGCCCTTGTCGCATGGGGTTCCAGGGTGATCAATTGACCCCCGTAAACCACCAACCGATGACCGGATTCCTCTTCGGCGGGCTTACTAAGGATCTCCAGCCGGGCGACATTGGCCAGGGCGGAGAGGGCCTCCCCCCGAAAGCCGAGACTCTGGATACGGAAGAGGTCCTCTTCGGATTCGATTTTCGAGGTAGCATGGGGGAGCCAGCAGAGTCGTAAGTCCTCTTCCGTCATTCCCCATCCATTGTCCACGACACGGATAGAGTCGATCCCCCCCCCTGTGATGTAGAGGGCGATCTCGGTACTTCCTGCATCGAGGGAATTGTCCAATAGTTCCCGAACGGCCGAAGCAGGTCTATCGATGACTTCGCCGGCCGCAATCTTACGGGCTACGGAGTCCCGAAGGACCCGTATGGGGGCCCTTCGGATGGTTGGTTCCAGTGACACAGGCAAAGGTACTAGAAGTGAATCCGGGTTTCAATCCCGATAGAGGTGGATCGTTTGGGTTTTCCGTCCGGGTCATAGAGGATCGCTCCCGAAGAATCACGGTCGACCGTAGTAGTAAAAGATATTGCCACATCCAGGGTAGGCGCGATGGGGTATACGAGCTCTCCCTTAACTACTGTATTCGCATCGAAAAGTTCAAGGTTCTTGCTTTCCCCGTGGAGGATGGTGGGCATAAATTGACTTCTTCGGTATAGGAGGCTGAACCGCATCCCGCTGAAGGGGGCAACAGGCAAAAGCCCCTTATCCAGGAGGAGGTATAGATCCAGTTGATCGTTATCCGAAGCGCGGATCGTGTTCCCTTCCATCTCCCAGGGCCAGAAGTAACCCATCTTGAAGGTTAGTTTCTTGAAAAGGGTGAAGCCCCCATCCCCATACACCCCCAGCGTAATCTTGTCGTAAGCGGGATCCGAAGGGTTGGCGAGGTAGTCGAGAATTTTCTTTGCTTCGAGGGGCCGGGAACGGTCGTACAGGCTGTCGAAATACCCCAGACGGAAAATCCCATGGTACTGCCGATACTCCAGTCGCCAGTTGAATAAGGAGATGTTCCCCAGTGCTCCTGCCATGAGTCCATAGTTTCTCACCTCGAGGGTTCCATCCGTCTGATCGAAGAGAGCTTTGGTGATGAACCCCCTCGTGCCCAGTACACTGGCGTTAAACTCTCGCCGGAGGTAGGGAATCAATCCTGCCGCATCGGCAAAGAGTACAAAAGACACCAGATCCCCTTGCAGAATCGGTAGGTCGAGGTCAACTCCGAGGGTTACCGGCATGGGGTCCACGCTCTGAATGATAGGGGATACGGGTGTAGTTCCAATCAGGGCTGGTAGATCCCCCGCAGGATCGGAATCCAGGGCAGCAGAGAATCCCAGCGACAGTTTCCAGGGATAGAAGGGGCGGAGGTAGATTCGGCTGGCAAAGATCTCTGGTTCTGCCAGATCTGCGGTCAGAGCTTCCAGCCCTACAGGACCCAGATCGAAGCCGACATTGACACCCACCCTTCGAACAGCGGGAAAATCGGTATCGTTCGCATAGTCCCGGACGAGGGATCCATGTCCCAGGGTGATGTTATGGATATTCCCCACCTTGAAGAAGAAGGGATCCCGCTGGGAACCATACTCGATGTACTGAATCTTCAATGCAAGATCCCGGAACAGGTCTTTGACCCCTTCGTCGGGTTCCCTGTTCCAGTTCTTATCGGTACCAAAGGACCATTCATTGTTCCCTTTTGGGCGGTAGTAATCGTTTGGATTGAACAGGTCTCCCGAGTAGATGATGGGCAGGTAGAGAGCTGCCCGGAGTTTCCCGATCGAAAGGGTTGGCTGCAGGATCAAGCGGGAGTAGGTTTGTTTGTTGATCGTAACCGAACCAATTTCCATGGCTAAACGGTCTTTCAGGAAGTCGAAAGGTCCGGGTTTAGGGGGAGATGGAGGAACTTCCGTTTTCGGTGGAGGGGGGGGAGGTGTTTCTACCTTCGGAGGAGGAACTTCCCGGGGTACGTTGGCAGGATTGAGTTTCTCGAAAGCGAGATCCTTGAATAGTTCTTCTATCTGCTCAGGAGTCAGGGGTATAGGCTGGAACACAGGGGCAAACGCATCGGCAGCCTGACCGGCGGTGAGGGAAATGCGTTCTCCCGTCTTTTTGGCAAACTCTACTACTCCCTCCCGGATTGCCACACCTTCCCGCACTCCTTCCAGTACTTCCATCCCGAAATCGGTTCCCCGGACTCCGCAAACAGCGGAGGGCGTGCGTACCTCGTAGGCTGTCCCCGGCTTCCTGGCCACTACAGTTCGAAACTTTCCAGAAGCAAGGGAAAAGGCGTTGGTATCGAGACTCTTTCCTCCACTCAAGGATTCGATACGAAACTCGGTGTTTCGGGCGAGTTTTATGATGCTTCCGTGGGGGGAAAGGCGAAGTTCTGCTGTTGAGGCGGTGGTGCGGATTCGATCTCCTTCGGAAAGCTGCATACCGAAGTAAACTTCCACCATTTTGAAGCCGTCTGCATCCTGGATCTCGATTCCTTTGGAATTGTCGAAATATTCGAGGACGGCAATGGGTTTACCCTGGGCAAGGATCCAGGAGCTGGACCCACAAAGTAGGATCCATAGAATAGCAACCCGCCAGAATTTATTTGTGTATTTCCAGAACCGATAGTCCTTTGTTTGGCTCGTCTTCATACGGTTACCTCCATCAGTAGAGGGAAATGGTACTGGATAGGCCCGACGTTACGATCCACTTGTTGTCTCCAGGAGCAGAGGGATCGTACCGGAGGTTGTACACGAGGGAGATCACCGCAGGGCCTGTGCGATAGTTGATCCGCGCACGGATCAAAGCATCCTCCCTCCATCGCTGGAAATCCTTCCAGTCATCCATATTCTGTTTTTCGTACAGAGCATCGAAAGAGAATCCGGGAACGATCCCTTCTTTCAGAACGACGATCCCTCGCCAGGTAAAGTAGTTTCCTTCGATTTCTCCCAGAGGGCCTTCCGCATTGGTGGTGAAACTCACTTTATCCTGTAAAGCGGAGAATCCCAGGGAGGCAAACCAGCCCATCCCTCCTTTTTTCTCCACTGTGCCGTCATACACCCGGTATTGCAGGGGTCGGAAGAGATCGTAGGAAGTTCCAAAGTATGTAGGAATGAACTGGTCCCGAAGGTAACGGAGTTGAGCTCCATACGTAATGAAACGGAGGATCCGTCCTCCGGTGCCGAGCATGGAGCCCCAGCCTTCCTTCTGTACCACTCCGTCTCCGAAAAGTGCCAGGCTGAATAGGTCTCCTGTAAGTAATGGGAGTCTGAAATCTACCCCGTAGATGAGAACAGAAGCATCACCGGGAGGGAGCAGAGCAGGGGGATAGTTGGAGTCTCTCTTTGCGAAGTATCCAGGATCCTGGTCAGTGGCTACCGTGGCTCCGATCTGAAGGTCTTTTAAAAGGGGAAGGGAAGACCCTACCCATGGATGGCTATAGAGGCGGGCAGCCACAAGATCGAAAGCGGCAAGGTTGGACACAAAGGTTTCCAATCCGATGTAGGGAGCAGAAAGGAGCCTGCCATCCAGGTCAAAGGCAAGTCCAAATATCCGGGTTTCAGGAAGGTAGAGGGCATTTGAATAATTCCCCACGATGAACCCGTTCCCCAGGGTAGCATCTTCGATGGTACCCATCTTTACATAGAGAGGATCCCCTTTTACTCCGTATCGGATGTAACTGATTTTGGGCAGGTAGGTTTCAAGGAACTCCTTAAAGGAGCCCACTTCCCAATCTTCCCTACGAACCTCGAACTCATTCCCCGAGCTACCGCCGGTGAAGCGGTAGTTCAGGATGAAGGAAAGACCTATGGCAAACTTTCCCCATCCGAACTCAGGGCTCAAAGCCAGACTCTGGTATGTGATGAACTCAGGCTCTGTACCTATCCCCGTGTACTTTGGATTGGGAAAGTTCTGGACTCCGATTCCCAATCCCAAACCAAAGGAAAATCCAGCTTCTGAGCTTTCTTTTAAGTCTCCATATATGGAAAAGGACCAGAGAGAACAGAGAAAAAGAATACTTACCCATAGGATACGATGGTATTTCATCGATACCTCCTTCCAGTCGTACAGTTACAATATACCACATTTTAGTGGAAACGTTGGCAAGTATACCAGAAGCACAGGACTGTTAGAAGGTAAAGTGTGCCGAGATCCCTCCCGAGAGACCCATAAGGATTCTATAGCCGGGGGGGAGCCCCGAGTAGTCTTCTTCGAATCCGAGTCCTAACTTTATTTCGGCTTTTATGTATCCATACTTGGGGAAGGTGAGGGCTGTTTCGTGCCCCAGCACCAGGTACTGCTTCCACCCTTCCCTGTCTTCGTACCGGTACTCCAGCTTTTCCGTATGCAGGTAGTAGGCTCCCAGATCCCGAGCCTTGCGAAGGGTTGAAGTACCAAAATCGTTCAGGACAAGACCTTTCCATGTGTACCCGAGGATGAGTGAGCCATAGAAGGAAAATCCTTTGAGTCCCTCCAGGTACACACTATGTTCTGCCGTCGCTTTTTGTTCTTTTTCACCAAATAGTGTGACTTTCTGCTGGGAAGAAACCTTCCATTGCCAGGAGGATTCCTCTTCTCTGTGAAGGATGGAGAGTGTATGCTTATGCTGGTACTCATCCGTGTACCAGAGGGTAGTGAAAGGATGCGCTCCAACTTTTCCAAACAGGTTCAGTGCGGAATACAGGAGGGATAGGTCAAACTGGTTGGTGGTGGTAAGGGTGTCCCTATCCCGCGAGAGAGTTTTTTTGAAGGAGCTTTCTCCTTGAGCGGGGATAAGGAGGTCCCTCAGGTAGGAACCATAAGGCCGGGAAAAAGATAGACGGAATTGTGAAATATACTCGGCAGAGGCAAGACCCCTGGTATCAGAAGAGAAGCGGGACCATCTTCCGGGAACTCCCAGCTCATAGAATGGGTAAGACCGATAGAAGTACTCCTGGTCATAGAGCGCGTCTTTTAAAGTAGATAGATCCGAACGAAAGTCTCCGTATGAGGGAACCGATCGAGTGTTCGTTCCTTGTCTGAGGTAGGAAAGGACGATGGAGGTAGCGGGACCTGTATCCTGTGTCCGGAAGCGGAGGGGAACCTCCAGCAGGAGCTTTTCCATTGTCCGTTGAAGACCATCTTTCTCACCTGTATTTACATACGATACTTCGGGTGTAATCCGCAAGCCCAGAACATCACCCTCTGCCTGGGTCTCCCATCGAAAGAGCCCTTCCCGCTGGATGTTGCTCCCTTCGGTGTAGGGGAAGATCAATCGATAGGAGTGGATCCAGGAATTTGCATAGGGCTCTGTTTCCAGGGAATATCCCTCTGCGCTGTGGGAAAGCTTTCCGCTGATTCGGAGTGAAAGGGCTGATACGGGAATACTGGTCAGATTTGCGTCCCATGTTTGGGTTAAGATCCTGGTAGAATAGGAAGCTTCCGATCCTGTGGCAAGGTTGAAAAGGGGACCAAGGTTCATATCTATCCGATTGGTCCGACTGAGGAAGGCTGCTTCCGCATAGTAACTCCGCTTGAACTGATCCCGTACTGTCACCACACCCCCTTCTGCGGGAAACTGTAAACGATGTCCTCCCTCGTATTGCATCCGATCCAGGAGCCGGTCAAAGGCGAAGGAGCCCTCTGTTCGGAGAAGTCCCAAAAGATCTATGGATCCTTCGGAGCTGGAACTCAAAAGGCTGGGGGTTTCCTCTTTGAGTCTGGCCTGAAATGCCTGGGTACGGGTGGAAAGTTTTTGGGAAACCAAAAGGTTCTTCACCAGAGGCACATCTCCGATCGTTACGACAGTTCCCGGTACCGAGAAAGATCCTTCAAAGGAGGAAGCGAAACTCCAGCCTGCCCGGGGACTGGAAAGGTAGAGTTCGTCCAGGTATAGGGTGCCTTCCTGAGCTCCCCTCCCTTCGAACAGGAAACGGGTGATTTTCCCGAAGTTGGAATCCACCCGAACATTCGAAAGTTCTCTTTCCCCCAGGTACGCCTTCCTGCGGGAAAGATCCACGGTCAGCTTCTCCCATCGATTCTCTGCTGTTGCGGGAATCTCTACATAGGCGCCCTTTCCATCCGGATCGGTAAACTGGAAGCTGTACCGTGCTTCTGCTGGTGTTCCACTTAACGCGCCTGTACGGATGTAAAGGTTCACCTCCCGATACTGTTCGGGGGGGATTTCACGGATGGGACTGTACAGTACCCATCTATCGCCAGAGCCGAGGTTTTTCCACTTTACTTCCAGGACCTTTTGAGTCGTGTCTCCCGAGTGGAATGTGTTGATTCGATCAGGATCGACTTTATCTAAAGGGATAGAGGGTTGAACATCGGAGAGGGATTCATAGATCTCCCGAACTTCCATTTCCCCCTTTCCCACTACCTGATGGGGAAGGGTGGTTCCTTCAAACACAATGGGGCCGATCAGGATTTTCCCTTCCGCGTCACCGGACCCTACTTTCCGAACTATGAAGCGAACCGACCGAACTGCCTTTAACCGGCTCCGCTCCATGTAGGGAATCCGGATAAGGGCGGTTTTCCAGTCCCCTCCTGAGGATGCATCCAGGAGAAAGCTCCCTTCGGAAGATCCCGGACCCGGAAAGATCAGGGGTGGATTCTCCGCTTCCAGAATCCCATTTCGGTTGGCGTCTTCCGAATCTCGTTGATTGTTCCCCAATCCCTCCTGTCCTGCACCCACGTACAGGGTAAGGGTTCCCTGGTTGAAGGCGTAACCCCGGGAACTGGGACCCACTTCCTCGTCCAGCACTCCATCTCCATCGAGGTCTTCATCGATGGATCCTGCCTGGAAGTTCAGGGATACCTGGGAGCCCGTATGGGTAACCACTTTGTAGGCGAACCGGATGGCCGTGACCTCTGAAAGGTCCAGGGAAGAACCGAACCCTGTGTTTAGATTCATTTGAGCCCCTACCCATAGCTCAGAGGAGTTTAACTGGTAATCCAGGACAAGCACCCGACTAAACCCTTCGGCTGAGGCAGAAGCGGTGTAGGGGCCGGGTAAGGAGCCGTTCTCATAGGGGAAAATGGCTCCTGAAGGAGGATTCCATGTATAGGGATTCAGTACAGTTCCTCCCAGTAGATCTACCGTTTCGTAGTTTTTGAATAAAAGTCTGCCCCGGTTGTCCTGATTCAACGTGCCTCCAAAGAAGGAAGGATCAGGGATAGAAGAGGGGAAGGCGTTGTTCTTTGAGATTTCGAGGGTCAAATTGTACCCTTCCATGCCCAATAAACGAAGGAGGCCAGACGTATCAGGGTTGTAGTACACAATAGCCCCATCGGCAATGAGATTTAGATTCTCTTTTTTATAGGAGACTTGTGAAGAGATTCCCACGATTCCCGGATGGTCGGTGGGTTCTGAGCTGTAACTTCCCTTCAGTACGTTCCATCTTACCCCAAGGGCAATTTTGCCTTCCAGAGCATCGCTCCACTGTATGGAGTTCCCCATTCCAAACAGGATATCTCCACCAGCCCCCTGTCCCGAGGCGGTACGGTAATAGATCTCGATCCGATCGGAGGAAGCAGGCTCGTAAGGAAGGCTCACCGTTCCTTTTTCGTAATCCACACTGAACAACTGTTCTTCCCGGCCGTTTCGAAACACCCGAACAGATCCGGGGATCACATCGGTAGCAACACTGTAGGATTGAACAGGAGTGTACGTTTGAATCAGGATCTCGAAGTCTATAGTACTTCCAGGCTTTCGGGAGTCCGGCCCGTACAGGAGGGGTGCCTCTTCGGCAAAGGGGAACCGGGCTCGGAAGGAACGGCGGTTTTCTTCAGGGAGGGCCATTCGTAGGATCGATTCACCGGGATTGTACACAGGTTGGACAGGGTAAGCCAGGGAAAGGGGAGTGTCGGATCCACGCTTCACTATCCGGCTTCTCACGTTCGACCCTGATGGGGTGGTAGTACTCTGGGTGGAGTAGGTACCGTAATCCTGGAAAGGAGAAAAGGCTCCGGGATCGTACAGAAGTAGGGATGTCTTTCCCCCCAGGGTTACCTTGAACCGATCGATGGGTGCATTAAGGTAGTCGCCTCTGTACCAGGAAAAGTCCTCGCCTTCGGCCAGAGGATCCACCTGCCAGGGAGCGTTTGGGGCCGTCTTTATGAACGTGGGAAGGGCTTTTTTCCCTAAAGAGGAGGAACCAACCGGTAAACCGTTCTTCTCGTAGTACACCACCACTCGCCCGGCCGAGGGTTTCTGTAAGCTTACCAATCCTTCGCTCCGTGATAGGGATACATCGAACTCGGTTGCCTTCCTATACCTGCGACCGTCGCTACCCGAAACAGAGCCTTTGTTGTCCTCGAGGTATACTTCCACTGCATCCACTTCTGTATCCGGAAGGACAAAGAACCTCCCCTGTACGAAGGAAGAGGGATCGATCCGCAGTTCCTCTACCGAGTTCTTACCCACATAGGTTTTCTTCACAGGTTGGGAGGGATCGTATCGGAGGAGGAACTCATGCCGCGTGCGTTCTGTCTGAAGACGAGCTGCGATTCCAGGCGAACTCCTGCTGCCCCCGGGAAAGTCCATATAGGGATACGGAGAGATCTCGATCCCCATGTTCCCCGCTCGAACGGATTGAAGTACTTCTCCTTCCTTGCCCTGGTACCCGAGCACATAACTATTCAGCTGTCGTTTTTCCTGTAGGGTGGTTTCGAAGAAGTATCGATCCATCAGCCAGAGAGCGAGGGTCAGGTTTGGTTTTTGCTCATAGATCACTCCGTCGGAAAAACCAGGAAAGACGAAAGGGTACTGGATCCCTTTTCCAGGAACTACAGACAGGCCGATGGATCCGCTCAGGGAAGCATCCCAGTACCCGTCCAGCCGTAGATCTACATCCGCGTCTCCCACTTTGGTCTGGAACACTGTTTCCGGAGCCTCCTGTAAGGGGTTCTTTGGCAGTGTTTGTGCAAGGAGAGAGTACGCAATGGTACAGAGCAGTAAAGCCAGAAGAGAGAGCCGTTCCACGCTCTATATAGTATGCCCTTGTTCCCCCTTGTGCAAATTAAAAATTATGAGAATACTCTGTCTATGCCATCGGAAGTCGACAAAGCAAAGGTTTTTCTGGGGAGACTTCTGTCCAATCCGATGTTGCAAGGGTATACTCCTCTTCAACGGGAAGAACAGATCCTCCAGCTCTTTACTACCCATGCTTCTCAACTGGCTCCCCTGTTGACCTCGAATGAGTTCTTCCCGGGGAAAAGCTGGACCACCCTCCTGCCTATTCTAATCCAGGCCCTATTCGAACTCACCGATCAAGATCTCTGGACTGTCCTCGAACCGTTCCTTCAGTCCGGCTTATCCCTGTCTTTCCTCCCCTTTCTTACCAAGCAGGCTGTGCCGGAAAAACAGGTAAGGGCACAACTAACCGCTCTCTTGAAGGAAATTCTCCAGTCTCCTGAAGGAAGAAGGGTGTCTACCGGACCTCTCACTGCGGTCCAGCAGGGAGGATGTTTCAGGTACATTGACGCAATCTTTGAGCGTAGATCCTATATCCATTTCGAGATCACCAAAGTACAACGGTTACGGATGAGTAAAGAAGAAATAAAAGGCATTCTCACTGTGACCCTCTTATTGAAGAGCGCCTACGTCCTCTATGTATCGGATGGGATGCATACCTATACTGATCGAATCGCTGGCGTGATCCAGGGTTCCTTTGCCGAAAAGGTCATCCGATCTTTACACAAACGAATATCTCTCCTGCCTCTTTCCATCCTTGAGAGTGCCATTCATGCGAACATGTCTTTTGGGGAGAATAGATTCATAGAAGCTACAGCTCGTCTGGCCAGTATTTTCGCTTCCCGCTACCGGACCTTTCGCGCAGGGTTACCAGTGGACCGTGGAGCTGATACTCCTGATAAGAGTTGGTTCAGTGTAGCGCGGAAGAACTATAAGTTCTATGGATTCGATATCAAAATGTTGGATGAATTGTACATGATCGCTGCAGAGATGGGGTGGTAAGGTATGAAACGATCCTTCTGGGAACATGTAGTAGTGGGGGCCATCATCCTCGTACTCATTCAGACTGTAGTGGACGATATGGCAACCTTAGCCGATTGGCCCTGGAATGTCCGAAGGGTACTCCTTTACCTGGGATTCTTATTCGATCTATTCTTTTCCGTCGAGTTTCTCGTTCGTTTGTACCTTGCCTATGTAGACGGACAGGCGAAAGAGTACTTCTTCCGTGGGTATGGATGGATAGATCTACTAGCCTCGATCCCGCTTTTACTGTTCAATTCCGGCCCTGTTGTCTATGGACTGCTGGGAGGCGGGGTACCTGTATTTGGAATGGGCAGATCCCTGAACCTGCTGAAGACCGTCAAAGTTGTACGGGTAGCGCGCATTCTCAGGGTACTTCGGATGTTAAAAGTAGTGAGAAGACTTAAACAAACCGATTCGGTAATGGCACAGCGGCATATCGGAAAGATCGTTACTTCTGTCCTGGCTACCTGTATTCTGGTGTTTTCTATCGGAACCTTTTTACTCCAGAGTAGATCGGGAAAATCATTCGAACAGATGTACTGGGAGGCTGTAGAATCAGCGTCGGACACTCTGGGGAAGGTATCGAGTGCCGAACTCAATGCTACTGTACAGACAATTGCTCGTGTTCTTCCCCCTCTCCTCAAGGTCAAGGCAGAAGGCAAGGACCTATTCTTCAGGCACGACTCGTTCTATCTGGCTACTCGGTTTGGGCCCTACGATTATTTCTATGAACGACGAGGTTCTGTGGAGTTATTCTTCGATTATCGACCGATCACTCGATTACAGGCGGAGGAAAGCCTCCTTATTCTCACCATGGTGCTTGGGATTCTCCTTATTCTTCTTTTCTACTATGCTCCTCACTTTGCCGTCACTGTGTCAGACCCCCTCTTTGTAATGCTGAAAGGATTCAAAGAACCTTCGTACAACCTCGAAGTCAAGATCCCTCCTCACCTGAAAGAGGACGAGGTGTTCCGCCTGGCAGCGCAGTACAATGAAGAGTACCTTCCTATCAAACAGCGGAATTTGAGCATGGGGGAAGGGAAAACATCCGACATACAGTGGGAGGCGGTTTCGGAACTGTTCAAGAAAGGGTAACTGTATGGTGATCTCCATGATTCAACTGATCATTGAACTTCCGGACATTGGATCCATCAAAGAAAAGAGACGGATTGTAAACTCCCTGCGAGAAAAACTACGGGTTCGGTTCAAAATCTCCGTTGCAGAGGTGGATTTGCAGGATTCCCTTCGTTTTTCCCAGATCGGAGGTGCGGTAGTTTCCAATTCCAGGCAGTATGGTGAACAAGTGATGATGAAGGTTCTCAATTTTGTGGAAAACGAAGTGCCTGGCAGAATTCAGGACGTCCAGATTCGCTCAGAGATCTACTGAGTTTGGCTACTTAGGAATCAGGAATAATTCGGGTAATTTGTAGTCAGGATTTTTCCATGGATTGGCTTCCAGGTCCTCTTCTGCGACTGCTTCGATTTTAAAGTAGTGATGAAAGGGTTCGAATCGATCGTCTTCAACCCGGATTTCCAGTTCGAAGGTTCTCTGTTCCCCGGCTTTCGAGGCCTGGACGGGTCGGGGAAGGAACAGGAAAGTCCCTTCCAGCTTCTCGTCGAGAAAGAAGGGGTTCTGCCATCGTTTGTCGATCATGGGAAGGAGTTCATCTTCCCAGCATAACTCTATGGAAACCCCTTGCACAGGTTCGAAATTCGTGCAGTTAAGGAGTTTTCCTTTGATGGTGGGCAGAAAGAAGGCAGGACCTTCGATCGATTTGGCCTCCAGCGGAGCGTCATAGTAAGGTCTTTTCACCGTTTCGATCCGTTTAAGGCCCTCATGGATAAGAGTGACGATATCAACCCGAAGCTGCGGGTTTTCTTTGAGGGCTCGTTCTGTATGAGCCATTCCGCGGCCCGAGGTGACGTAGTACTGAGGAATACGGTTTAACACATAGCACGCTAAATCCATCCGGCATTGAGGGCTCAACAGGTACTCTATTTCCTTTTTTTTCGATTCTTCCTGCAGAATTTCATTCACCATCCGCAGGACAATATCCTCCATGAGGTTATGTATCTCCATGAGATTCTCCCTTGCGGTACTCACTCTTGATTTCTGTCAATTCCCGAATATCCCCAACAGCGGCCTTGAAATCCTTCAAAGTCTCTTTCAGGGAGTAATAGTTCAATCCTGCGTAGTAAATCTTTGAAAAGATTGAAAGGGATGTTTCATTCTTGGTGAATTGTATGTTCATGTAGCATCCATACTCGTAACAGGTACGAAAGATGTCTTCGATCCGCGATCTGAGATACTCCTGCAAGGTGTTGGAAAAAGTGAAAGTATACACGATTTCGAGGAACTTGCTATCCTCATCGATGAAGAAACTGCCCTGGTACCCTTCTTCGTTTTGAAAGGATGCGGTAAAGGCTCCGTCGCTTTCATCAGGATCTATAAGATTAAAACCCAGCTCTTTGAAAAGAACCTGGGTTCTCTGAATCCGTTCTTTCATTAGTTTGGAGTATTTCATGCATTAAACATATTCCAGAATCTTTTTCTGATCAAGTTCGGAAATACTCTTTCAGGAGAGAGGATACATGGGGTAGAGAATCGAGAACTTCGGGGATCACCGCTACTCGCAGGACCCGAAGGGTTCGTACGAATCCTTCAACCACGGGGGGCGAAAATACGGATCCTGCATCCGCATATTCCACAAGGTTCCCTTCTGGGAGAAGGATAGGGATGTCTATTTCGAAAGAGATCTGTTCAGGAATATCGATCACCACATCCTCCGATTCGATGGACTTCCCTGTTTTCTGGGAAAGGATACGGGCGATTTCCTCCTCTTTCGCATTTCGGTATTCCATGTCCAGAAGTTGTGTCATCTCGGAGGAAGACGGATCGAAGGGAACCTCCCAAACGGATTTCAAGAGCCTTCGGGAGGCGACCCTGCGGATGAGGGAAAAAGGTCTGTAGGACTGCTCGATAGTGGTGTGGAAGAACTCTTCATCGTCCAGCCCGTAGAGATCGTCCGGGCTAAGCATTCCATCCCGGAGCCCGAGAAACACGGCTTTCTTGATCATAGCAGTGGCAATACGCACTGTGCGGTGCCAGTACACGGTCCGATACATGAGGTATTTGGAGAACAGTACGTTTTCCGCTGCAGGCAAACCAGTGAGATCCAGCGATATCCCCCGCTGGGGATGGGGATGGATCCTTCCGATCACGAAGTCTGTATCCTGAATACCGTAGGGCACTCCGCAGAAGTAGGCATCCCTGTTCAGGTAGTCCAGTTTGTCCGGATCCAGTACTCCCGAAAGGAGGTTGCGGAAAAAGGGGATTTCGGAAGACCCTTCATCATCCAGATGGTGGTCTACGATGGCGGCTACCATCCAGGGCTCGGTTCCTGCCTGTTGCTTCAAAAGGTTCTCCAGGGGGGGAGAGTAGATCAAATCGGCTGTAAGAGATTCATGCTCCCGAAGGGGAAGTTCCTTTAACGAATGGGTAAAAGGGAAATGTCCAATATCGTGGAGCAAAGCTGCACAGAGGAAGGCTTTTACTCCTTCCAGACTTAGGGCTGGAGCCTGTTCGGAGGATAGTAATCCCCTGAGGATCCGTTTGGCGAGGTGGAACACCCCCAGGCTGTGAACGAATCGGGTGTGGGTAGCTCCTGGATACACGAGGTGAGTGATCCCTAGCTGTTTGATTCGGTAGAGCTTCTGGAAAGGTTCCGATGCTACAATGGCCATCATCTCGGGAGATAGGTAGATGTGTTTCCAGAGAGGGTCACGAATGGGTTCGGTGTAGTCCTGGTCCAGATGCTGGATGATCGAGTTCCCCTGCATATACTGGAGTGTACAGGGAGCTTCACCCCTCTTCAAGAGGCTTTGACCATTTGTTAGAACATGGGTACCATAGAGAAGATGAGGATATTAAGAAGGGTTCTTGGAATTGTGGGATGTATTTCCATTTTACTGGGCGGATGCTCGGGAAGAACTTCTCAGAGTGACCAAACCCCATCCCAACCCGCCGCCTCCCAATCGCAACCTGAAGTGCAACCTCCAAATGTAACTGCAAAGGAACCGAAGGTGCCCATGGTGGGAAAGAACGATGCTCTAAAAAAACCATCTCCCCATCCCCCTTCGATCGAAGGAAAGTCTATTTCCCTGGATCCCCTATTTGGAGTGCCCACAAAACGAATTTACCCTATGGATTTCGAACTGGGGGCGCTTACCCCTGTGGATCCCGCAGTTCAGGATGCAGTAAGGGTGGTGGAAGAGTTCTTCGAGCGTATGCAAACAGGAAGGGCATTGAAAGAACTTCTCCATCCCGAATACCGGTGGTTTCTGGAAGGTGATCTGGAACAGTGGGAAGGAAAGCCGATTTCTTTCGGGGATATTCGATTTGGAACAGTGAAGGATTCTCCTTCGGGTGTAGTCGAGATTCCTTTCCGAATCATGAAGGAAGGAAAAAGCCTTACAGGCTCTATTCTCGTAGAAAAGAAAGAAACGGAATGGTATGTAGCCGACTTCACTCTGGACTGGAATGAACTCTCCTCGATGGGCACTCGCCAATCAGCCCAGAAAGGGGCCACCGAAAAAGAGAGATTCGATCCCTTTGCAGAAACTCGTCAATAGGAAAGAATGATTTTTTTTCGGTTCTTTGCTATTATTTAAGTCGATGAGTACAGCAGTATCCCGCATAGAGAAAGAATTCATCCTCAAATCCCTCTCTGAAAAAGCAGCACCGATGGAGATGCGGTACAGGAACCATTGGATATCCTGTGCTTTGAAAGCAGTGAACCCCTCGGATATCGTATTGCGGTTCGTGGATATTCCCAAGGAACCTTTGAGAAGTGGGGAAAAGGTAGATCTATTCTTCAAGTTCCGGGGAGCTCGGATGACTTTCCGTTCCCATCTGATAGCCTTTGATCAGGAAGAGGCAAGAGTGGCGTTTCCGAAGGGGATCTACCGGGATCTGTCCCGCGGGTATGAGCGGGTTACCCCGCCGGGGGATGTAAAAATTTCTTTCCTCATTCAGGGGGAAAAAGTAGAGTTGAACTTTCCTAAATCGGAAAATTACGACATTCCTGAAGAACCTGCCACAACGGCGAACTTCGATGCTTCGAAGATCACGAACCTTCTTCAAGCTTTCAGGGAGAAAGCAAGGGAACTAGCCTCGGAACACAAAATCGTGATGTTCCGGGAACGCAAGCCAGAAACCTTCGAAGAACAACTCATTGCTCACACAGGCAAGATCTTCCTCTACCCCCAGAGCATCAATACCAATATTCCAGAAAAGGATCTGATCCTCTCTGCAAAGATCCTGACCCAGGAAGAAGTGATCCTTTCCGAAACGAATCGGGGTAAAGAACTGTTCGACGTGCTCCAGACCATTGCCACGGTGAACAAAGAGAAGGAGCGAAAAGGGATCCTGCAGGAGTTGTACTGTCCCATCCTATTTCACCAGTACGTGGTCGGCTACCTCTATTTAGTGATGTTCAAGGAGGGGGGCATCCGCTACACGCAAAAAGTGGTGGAGTTCGTAAGCCAGTTTGCCCGCCTGCTGGCCTACAGCCTCATGGTAAATGGGTATTTCAAAGGAGAACCGGTCAAGGAAAAAGTCGATGCAGCCGAGATCGTCGATATCAGTGCCTCGGGAATCCTATTCGCCCTCCCACGAGAACCGTACGAATCCCTATTTCAGTTGTTCATGGACCTGGAGTTTGCCCTGTACATAGGAGGGCGGAATCTTAAGATCGGAGGCCGGGTGATGCGGAAGTTCACCGATCAGACTCATCTATACATTGGAATCATGTTTCTCGATATCGAAGAAGCAGACCGGCTCTTTCTGATGGAGTACCTCTATGGTACTACAGAACTTCCCGACTTTTACCCCTCAGCGGAAGAATGGGATCTGTAGAGGGAAAGAAGGGTATCGTATGCCATTTTCTTCCCTTCTTCGAGACAATTCAATCGGGCTCCGATGCTGGTAAAGAGAGGATCTGTGCGAATCCATCGGATCTCGATCTCGGCTGTAAAAGGTTCGAATAGTGCATCTCCTTCCGGTAGGATTTTCACGGCGCAAACGTCGAGGGGATTCACCATGGGTTCGAAGGGAAGGGGAACATCGATCCGCATCCCCTGTTCGCTGATATCCCGGATATACGCAGGAACATCGGTAGCTTGAAAAATCAACTTCCCATAGCAGGGTTCTCTCTTTTCTTTTCTCTTATTTTGACCCATACTTTGTTCCCGCCTCACTTTCAGGGATGTTTTCTGTATCAAATTGCTCCAATTCTGCAATGATATGCGTACCCACGATCGATGGATCTCCCCAGGGTCTTGGACGGCCTTCCCCGTCGACGAACCGTAGGGTAAAATGGGGAAAAACTCGCTTTGCAATGAGGAGACCCATACCGAACCGTTTATTTTCATGGATCCTTCGATACTGAAGGAATGGATCGGCATTCATGTTTTCCGGGATGTTTTTATCGAAAAGATTGTAAGGAAGCTTCTGGGGGTCGAATCCGCCCCCTTTGTCTTTTATCTCGATTTGAAGATTCGAGCCTCCCCCCTGGAGCCTGACCACAATCGGATCCTGTATTCCTCTTTCCTGATGGGCCCGGAGGGAATTGTTGATGAGTTCCAGCAAAGCGTATGAAACATGATCTTTCCTATGCAGGTGGGGATGGAAAGAAATGGCATTCAGAACAGGAACGATCTGGTGAATTCTGCAATGGGGAAAGATCTTTAATCGCAGTTCGCGTAAGCGTTTTTTCTTGAATAGAATAGCGTATGTATTTTTCTGTGTTCCCATTTTCCATAGAGTATATATAAAAAGATCCATTTTTGCGAGGTGATTTTTTAGTTGTGGTGCCAAAATTGTGGCGGGGTAAAACGCTTCCCTATAAACCGTATTGTCTCCCCAGTTTTTTATACTCAGGAAGAGGGTTTCAATTCTTCCGAGGAGAACTCCGGAGGAAGGGGAGTCGGTTTGCCTTCGCTATTCACGCAAAACCAGCTCACTTCAGCCGTTGCCAGTAGAGTATCTTCCCTAAACACTTCTTGCCTGAAGACTCCAAAAGCTCCTCGGAAACGGATCGGTTCCGTAACAATGGAAAGTTCATCCCCATAAAGGGCAGGCTGTTTATAGGTGATACACACACGTGCTACCACTAGTCCCAGACCTCCCTTTCGGAAAGCTGTGTAGTCGAACCCCAGGGCTTTCAAGAACTCCATTCGGGCGTACTCCAGATACTGGAGGTATACTGCATTGTTTACATGTCCGTAGCTATCGCATTCATACGTACGTACTGTCAATGTACAGGTGTGTTTCATCTGTGCAACCTCAACTCTTGACAGAGATTTCGCCCTGTTGGTATAGTTTCCCTGCTTTCAAGCAGGGTGGCGTAGCTCAGTCGGTAGAGCAAGCGGCTCATATCCGCTTGGTCAGGGGTTCAAGTCCCTTCGCCACTAGTAATCCAAAACTTGTCCTTCTCCTCGAATGCGGCAGGGGATTCCCGCCGCCAGGAACTGGTTTTTTACCTCCCGTAAGAAAGAAGAAGGATAGGGGGCTACACGAGTCTTATAGTTCGGATCCAGGGTATGATGGAGCCGAACGCCCGTTAGAACTACCTGCATCCCTCCCTTCAAGTAAGATGCCCACTCTCTAGCATCGGAGAGGTCGAAGATCTCTGGTGCCACTGTGATACGAAACTCATGGGCAATGTCTCGATGCATGAGAATATGGGCCGATTCCTGCACCCAGGCACCCATTTCTTTGCTTCCCCCTACAAGGGGGTATTTGTCTGGAGAGGTTTTTACATCCATCGCGATGTAATCTGCCGGAAGTGTTTCCAGGATCTCCGGTTTGGTACCGTTGGTATCCACCTTCACCTTGTACCCCAGCTTGTGGATTTCATCTATCAAAGTAGGTAGTTCGGGAACAAGGAGGGGCTCTCCGCCGGAAATGCACACCCCTTGCAGGATGGATCTCCTCTTTTCGAGGAATGGGAGGATGGTTTCCCAACTCTCCATCCCTTCCGGTTCCGGGCCCTCTACCAGTTCCGGGTTGTGGCAGTAAGGACACCGCAGGTTACATCCCCGAACGAAGAGAACAGCGGCGACGAATCCCGGATAGTCGATGAGGCTCGTTTTTTCTAAAGCGAGTCGGACCATTGTAAAGACAATCGCGGCTGCAAATCCTCCAATTGATCTACCGAATGGGCTTCATGGATGGGCCGGCCGTTTCTGTCGAAAAAGATTACCGTTGGAGTAGACAGGACCTGGTAGGTCTGGGCTTCCGACAATCCCTCCTCTGTATCCACATCCACCTGTTTCCCTGCCAGCTTAAGCTGGGAAACGTACTCTTTCACGGGCGGACAATTGGGACAGGTCTTTCGGTAGAAGTACCGGTATTCAGTGACTTCCCGGATGGACCGTTTTTCCGGATCTTCCTCCTTCGGCGGATCAAAGGTTACCCGTAATCGGTATTCTTCTTTCTTTCCTTTGTTCCAGTTCCGGAGGGAACGGTAGTATCCCACGATGCGGGTGTACACTTCACATTCTGTTCCCCGCACCGATTCCAGTTGAGCCCTCAATTGGGCTAGTTCTGCATCTATTTCCTGTAAAGTTCTCATGTCTATGCTCCCCCTGGTTTATTCAGCATTGATCAAAATTAGTTCACGTTCTTTTTCCAGATCCCGGATCTTCCTTTGCAAAGCTTCCTTCTGTTCTGCCTCGCACCTGGGGCAGGTAACGTGTTCTCCCGAAAGGTACCCGTGCACCGGGCAAATAGAGAAGGTCGGTGTGATGGTGAAGTAGGGAATACGGTAATTCTCCGCTATGGCTCTAACCAGATTCCTACAAGCTCTCCAATCCTCGATCGCTTCTCCTATAAGTGCGTGGAAGACTGTCCCCCCGGTGTATTTCGTCTGGAGTTCTTCCTGATGATCCAGTGCATCGAAGATATCCATGCGATAGTTTACCGGGAGTTGGGTAGAGTTCGTATAGTAGGGTTCCTGTTCGCCGGCGGTGATGATATCTGCAAACTTCTCTTTATCGTGTTTTGCCAGCCGATACGAGGTGCTTTCTGCGGGAGTGGCTTCCAGGTTAAAGAGGTCTCCCGTATCGGTTTGATAGAGCACTAACCGTTCCCGCATGTGATCGAGAATCTCGAGAGCGAACTGTTTTCCTTCTGGAGAAACGATGTCTTTCCCCAGGAAGTTCAGTAAACACTCGTTCATTCCACAGATGCCGATGGTGGAGAAATGGTTGTTAAGGTTTTGAAGGTACCTTCTTGTGTAGGGGAAGAGCCCTGCCTCCAGAAGCCGGCTGATCACTTTTCTTTTGATGGTGAGGGATTCGGCAGCCAGATCCATCAGGTAGTCCAACCTCTGGAAAAAGTCCCTTCGGGACTCTGCCAGGTACCCGATCCGGGGTAGATTGATGGTTACCACTCCGATGGATCCGGTGAGTTCGTCCGATCCAAATAGTCCTCCGCCCCGTTTCCGTAGCTCGCGCTTGTCCAGCTGCAACCGGCAGCACATGGAACGAACATCTCCTGGCCGAAGATCCGAATTTAGGAAGTTCTGGAAGTAGGGAGTTCCGTATTTGGATGTCATCTCGAAGAGCAGACGGGCATTCTCGCTTTCCCAATCAAAGGTGCAGGTAATGTTATAGGTGGGAATCGGGTACTGGAACCCCCGTCCATTGGCGTCTCCCTGAATCATCAGTTTTATGAAGGCTCTGTTGATCACGTCCATCTCTTTCTGGCAGTCACCGTACGTGAAAGAAGCAGGTTTCCCGCCTACGATGGCGGGCTTGTCTTGTAGATCGGGGGGTACCGTCCAATCGAGGGTGATATTCGTGAAGGGAGCCTGGCTTCCCCAGCGGGAAGGAGTGTTCACCCCAAAGACGAAGCTCTGGATACATTGGGTAACTTCATCCTCCTTCAGCCCATCCGCTTTCACGAAGGGGGCCAGGTAGGTGTCGAAGCTGGAAAAGGCCTGTGCACCAGCCCACTCGTTCTGCATGATGCCGAGAAAATTTACGATCTGCTGGATCAATGTAGAGAGGTGACGCGCCGGTCTGGAAGTGATCTTGTCAGGCACTCCTCCCAGTCCTTCTTCTATGAGCTGACGCAACGACCAGCCGGCGCAGTACCCGGAGAACATGGAAAGATCGTGGATGTGAAAATCTGCATTTCGGTGGGCTTCGGCGATCGGTTCGGGGTAGATGTTCTTTAACCAGTAGTTTGCGGTGATGGTACCGGAGTTGTGGAGAATGAGACCTCCCAGTGAAAAATTGACATTCGCATTCTCATTCACCCTCCAGTCTGTCTGGTTCAGGTACCCGTCCATCGTACTGTTGATGTCCAGCATCAATTTCTGCGTGTCCCGCATCACCTCATGCCGCGCCCGATACAGGATGTATGCTTTGGCAATATCCACCTGCTTTGCCTCGATCAGAACGGTCTCCACCAGGTCCTGGATTTCTTCGATGGCAGGGGCAGAATTGGGGTGCCTGCTTTTCATGAAATCCTTCAGTTTGTTTTCCACTTGCCGGGTCAATCCTTCGGCTAACTCGGGATCCTCCTGGTTCCGCACTGCGCGGATCGCCTTGTGGATAGCGTTGAAGATCTTCTCCCTGTTGTACTTCTCCAGAGTACCGTTTCGTTTCACCACGAAGCGGATACCCACAGATGCAGGATTTTCCCGAACACCACTGGCTTTCAACCACTGAATACTCATGTTTCCTCCTCTCTGGTAAAACTTGTACCGAGGGACTCGATCTCCCGTATGAACTCATCCACATCGGAGAATTTACGGTACACCGAAGCAAACCGTACGTACGCTACTTTATCCAGATCGTGCAGTTTGTTGAGGACCATTTCTCCCAACTGGCGGGAAGACACTTCATGGGTCGTTTTCCCCAGCATGGCTGCCTCATCTTCGATCTGGTTGATCAGTTCCTCGATCGTGTTCTGGGATATGTTTCGTTTTTCACATGCCCTCTGGATCCCCCGTTCCAGTTTGCCCCGATCGAACGGTTCCCTCCGACCGTCGGACTTGATGACCATCAACTGTTTTTCTTCGATCCGTTCGTAGGAGGTGAAACGGTAACCGCAGGAAATACATTCCCTTCTCCTTCGGATACTTTCTCCCCCCGCTAATGTACGGGACTCCAACACTTTATCCTCTAAACTACCGCAATGCGGGCAACGCATTTCTCACCCTATATATAGTGGCATTTGACGTACAAACTGGATTATATCACGCTAAGTGTTGAGTTGCAAGAGTAAAAAAAGCTACTTGACGACTCGAAGAGGGGTATTTACAATCAAAGCCTATTTTAAGCTCTAAGGAGGATTGGAATGAAACGGTTAGCGGCAGTTTTACTGTGTGTCGGCGTGTTGGTAGCTCAATTGGTAGCCATTGATATCAAGGTTGCCCATGTGGTGAATGAACAGGATGCTTTCCATATCGCAGCGGTCAAGTTCAAGGAACTTACGGAAAAGTACACAAATGGGGAAGTGAAGATTACGATTTTCCCCAATGCGGTCCTGGGGGATGAACGAACCCTTCTGGAACGGATGAAGATGGGGATTGTGGATGCAGGAGTCATTACCTCCGGTCCCTTTGTAAACTTCGTACCCCAGTTTGGCGTGGTGGATATGCCCTTCCTGTTCCGGGATCCGAATCATGCATACAAAGTGCTGGACGGCCAGATCGGAGATAATCTGTTTGCAGTGCTGGAATCACAGGGCTGGAAAGGTCTGGCCTGGGCCGAACGGGGATTCCGTAACCTTACCAACAATAAACGCCCTGTGAACAGGCCGGAGGATGTGGCTGGCTTGAAGATTCGCCTTATGCAGAACCCGATTTATGTGGATTCCTTCAAGGCTCTGGGAGCGAACGCCGTACCCATGGCCTGGACCGAAGCGTTGACTGCCCTTCAGCAGAAAACGATCGATGGGCAGGAGAACCCTCTCAACGTAATCGTTGCCTTCAAGCTTTATGAAAGCCAGAAATACCTTGCCCTGACCCGGCACGCGTATGCGCCGGCTCCCATCATCATGAGCCTCGTTACCTGGAAAAAACTAACCCCTACCCAGCAACAGGCTGTGGTAAAGGCTGCCCGGGAAGCTGCGCAGTTCGAGCGGGATTACGACAATCGGAACGAAGCTACCTGGTTAAAGGAACTGGAAGGTAAAGGGATGGTGATCACCCGCCCCGACCTTGCCGCGTTCCTCAAGGCGGTACAACCAGTGTATGACTCCTATGCGAACAAATTCGGGAAAGATCTGCTCGATTCGATCCTCAAGACGAACTAGGAACTCCGTATGGGATCGCTCAAGGATAAACAGGGCAGTGTAAGGTTCCTCCATCGTCTGAGCGATAGGGTCAATACGGTTACAGAAGGGACACTCTTCGTGTCCCTTCTCGTTCTTGTGAGCGTCACCTTTCTACAGGTTGTATTCCGATTCTTCTTCACAGCCCTCACCTGGTCAGAAGAACTTTCCAGCTTTCTTCTGGTATGGGTCAGTCTCCTGGGAATGGCGGTGGGGTTCAAGCGGGGTAGCCATATTGCCGTTACCTTCCTGTTGGAACAACTTGGTCCCTCTGTTCGAAAGGGGGTACAACTCTTTATCGCCTTGCTGGGCCTGGGATTTTTTGGAATAGTGTTCTGCTTCGGTTGGGTGATGATGGATACGGAAGCCTCCCAGGTTACACCGGCAATGGGATTGTCCATGCGATGGATTTACCTGATGTATCCCCTAACCGGAGCGGTAACTCTTCTCCATATCTTTGATTCTATCGTGGTCGTATTCGAAGGGGGGAAATAATGGGCTACCTACTCTTTGGTGCGTTTTTCCTTCTCATGCTGATCGGGGTACCTATCGGGTTGGCGATTGGACTATCAGCGCTGATCGTTTTCATCAGTATGGGAATCCCCCTCCAGATGGTACCGCAGACATTGCTGGAGGGTAACAATTCCTTTGCCCTCGTGGCAGTGCCCTTCTTCGTATTGGCGGGCGATATTCTGGCAAAGGGAGGTATTTCCGAACGGATCGTTTCCTTTGCAGAAGCAGCCCTGGGAAGGATCCGCGGGGGGCTTTCTGTGGTGTCTGTACTGGCCTCCATGTTTATCGCAGCTATCTCCGGATCCGGAGCTGCCACCACAGCGGCTGTCGGAGCTTCCCTCCTCCCTGATATGAAGGCCAAGGGGTATGACCTTGCCAATTCCGCGGCTCTCATTGCATCTTCAGGCACGATAGGAGTCGTTATACCCCCCAGTGTACCGATGGTCCTCTATGCGGTGATTGCCGGTGAGTCGGTAGCAAAGCTCTTTGTGGGGGGCTTCATTCCGGGAGCCCTGATGGGGTTTGGTCTCATTGCCTGGGCCCTGTATACGGCCAGATCGCGGAATTATCCAGGGGGTTCATCTTTTCCACTGAAGGAAGTGTGGAAAAAGTTCCTCGATTCCTTCTGGGGATTGCTTACTCCTGTGATCATCCTTGGAGGGATCTTTTCGGGTGTCTTTACCCCATCGGAAGCTGCAGCCATCGCGGTAGTGTATTCGATATTCGTGGCAATATTCGTCTATAGGGGCCTGGACTTCAAGAAATTCTACCGGCTCGTGATCGGTTCGGGAGTTACATCCGCATTGATCATGTTCATCATCGCGACAGCGAAACTATTCGGCTGGGGTCTCGCTTTCTATCAGATTCCCCAGGCGGTTGCCTCTACGCTGCTTGGAATCACGGGAAATGTCCCTGTTCTTGTGTACCTGGTTATCGGCGTTATCATCCTCCTTGCTGGGATGTTCATGGAGACTGCCTCCGCTCTCATCATCCTTACTCCCATCTTCATTCCAGCGGTAACAGGAGTGGGGGGGAATCTTCTCCATTTCGGCGTAGTTCTCACCATCGGCCTTGCTATCGGGATGGCCACACCTCCTGTGGCCATAGACATCTATGTGGCATCGGCCATTACGGGCCTTCCGATGGGAAAAATCGCAAAACCGATTCTCCCGATGGTAGGCATCCTGATCGTTGTGTTCTTTCTTGTCATGTATATTCCCGATATCGCGCTTGTATTGCCTCGAGTGTTCATGGGGACTGGATAACTTTATAGATCACAAATCCATTAGCCGGTGTAATCCTCTGTTATTATATTTATAACATGAATACTCAGATATATTCTTTGCTCCTGCTTGTTAATGCCCTAAGTGTTATACCGGTAGGGGCATACCCTTCAAAAGAGCAGGGAGCAACACTGAAAATGGAGGAAGAATCCATGGAGACCCTCGTGATGAAAGCAATAAAGGAAGGGAGGGATACAGTAGAGGTTGGCCTGAAAAAGAAGATCCGTTTCACCCTCGTGTCGGATTCTTTACTATTTCCTGTCCAGTTGGCGGAGCAGCAGTGGCGGGAACGTCTTACTCCCGAGCAGTACTATATCCTGCGGAAACGAGGAACAGAACGTGCGTTCACGGGTGCCCTCTATAAGAACCACGAGAAGGGAACGTACTATTCGGCCGCAACAGGACAGCCTCTTTTCAGCTCCAGTGCAAAGTACGATTCCGGAAGCGGTTGGCCAAGCTTCTGGGAACCGATCGACCCCGATGCGGTACGGTATCGGGTGGATTTCGATATCGGGTACCCCAGGGTAGAGGTAGTGGACAGTTTGAGCGGAAGTCATTTGGGACATGTGTTTGGGGATGGACCGGAACCGACAGGACTTCGATACTGCATCAATTCTTTAGCCCTTCTATTCGTCCCCGAAGGAAGGAATCCTCCACAGTTATTGAATCCTGGTAGCAGGTGATTCGTTAGTGCAATAACGATTCAAGGCAGCAGGATCAATTTAAAGACAAACGGCAGAATCGTAAGGATACTGAGAAGCCGAGCCGTGTGGAGGACACTTACTACCAAGGGGTCTGCACCCACCTCTTCCGCAATGATACTCATCTGCGTGATGCCCGCAGGGGAAGAGACAAGAAGGCAGGTTCCCGTGTCCCATCCCGTAAGACGCTGGATGAACCTGCTGAGTAGAAGCCCTGAGGCTACCATCAGTGCCCCCAGAAGGGCAATGGGAAGGATCAATGTGGAAAGTCTTTCGAGGGTCTCGGGAGTCAACTGCTGAGCCATGGCAATTCCTATAGCGATTCGGGCGTAACTTCGAAGGAGGGGAGGCACAGGGGGCAAACTGCCGTAGAGGGTATTGGCGATCCCCACTCCGAACATGGCCCCCAGCATGTCGCCGGCAGGGATCCCGAGGTATTTCCCCAGGAAACCGCCAGACAAAGTGGCCAGCAGGAGCAGAACAGTAGAAAAACATATAGGGTTTCCACGGCAATGGTTTCCAGCTCGATCGGTTTCAGGATCTGGGTGTAGGGGAATGGTGTCTAGAGGCCCTTCCTTGTGGGCTGTTCCACCCTTCTCCGATGCCTTACCCACTTTCCACCGGGCAACGATCGGCATGGCCACGAGAAACAGGAGAACCCTGAACAGTTGGAGGACCGTGATGGTTACCGTATCCGCATGGAAGGCAAAACCGAGAATGGCCATTTCCGCGATTCCTCCCGCTGTAGATCCCAGGAAAGCGGTCTCGATAGAAAGATGGGAAACCCTGTAGAGGATGTACCCGGAAACGAGGGAAAGAATCAGCATCCAGGAGGAAACGATTCCTGCAGGGATCACTACTTTTTTCAATTGCCTGAGGGTTGTACGATCCACCATCAACCCCAGATAACAGCCGAGGATTAGTTTACTTACCAGCGTAATCGGATTCGAAGGGAAAGGCAGGTCGTATCCGAGGATCGAAAGAACCGAAACCACCAAGAGAGCTCCCAACATATCAGGGGCCGGTACATGGAATCGGTCGAAGAGTTTCCATCCCAGAGTGCCTAGAAGGAATAAAAGGAAGGTGCCGTACAACCATCCAGCATGCATGCTGGCTTCTACTATACCGGATATGCGATTCACAGGAAAGGGATGTTTTTATATGTAATGTCTAGCGGTCGTCAATGATGGACTTGGCTACCTTACAAGCGCTTTGTAGGGAGACCAATAATGGGGCATGTACATCAGGAGTTTGAAAACCGAACCCGTTCTCTTACAGCTGCCTCCCAGGCGAGGATCGCTTTCTTCCGGAAAGGGCCTTCCCCGTAGTTCCCGAACTCTCCGCTCTTCCGCAGAACCCGATGGCAGGGAATGAGGAAGGGGATCAGGTTTTCCCCTACAGCACTTCCCACGGCCCTCGAGGCTTTTGGGTCTCCCACCCTTCGGGCAAGCCCTTCGTAACTTACCCCTTCCCCCAGGGGAATCTGAATCAAAGCTTCCCATACCTGGATCTGAAAGTTGGTTCCCTGTACGTAGAGGTGCAGAGGGCCGGGTGATTGAATGTTCGTTTCCAGGACAATCCTATGACTTTCCCTGTTAGATTCCGCTTCTGTCCATGCCCATAGGGGATAGGGGAATACACGGTCCAGTACCTGCTCGCCAGGATGCGGATCGTGCAGGATCTGAGCTTCTGGCCATTTCTTCTTGAGATGGAAAACGAGGTCGTCCTCCTCCATTCCCTCTTGAAGAAAACGGAGAGCGCAAATCCCTCTTTCAGTTACTCCGATGAGGCATTTCCCAAAGGGGGAGGGGTGAAATCCGTACCGTATTTCCAGACCTTTCCCCCGGCTACGGATGTCGCCTGGTTTTACAGCCTCTGTGGTAATGAATAGATCATGAAGTCGGGAAGGACTGGATAACCCGCTTTCATACGTGGTATCCAGCACACTGGAGGATCTTGAAAGAAGTTGTCTCGCATACTCCTTCGTCAGGTACTGGCAGAATCGTTTTGGGCTGATCCCTACCCATCGGCTGAATAAGCGTTGAACTTGAAACACGCTCAAGCCCACTATACTGGATAGCTCCTCCAGGGATGGCTGCAGGGTGGGATGGGATTCTAGAAGCCGAATGATCCTTTCCACCAATTGGTAATCCTTCGAGGCAGTTTCCAATGTGCTCCTGACAGAGCTTGCCGGGTGATCCCTCATCTTGAGTCATAGTTTAGCGAAAGAGGAAGGGGCCCTGCAACCCGATTCTTGCAGGAACCTCTCTATCCTACAAGGAATCCTTTGATTCTTCGAACGAGACTTATTTTGCGAACAGGAATTTCCATTCTTGTTCCTTCAGAGAGGGTAGCCCCACACACGAGGAGATCGTTCCCTGCTTTCTTCAGTTCCTGGGGCCGAAGGATGTACCGTTCAGGGGCTCCCTGTTGCCCTCTAACCAGAATCTCCAGGTAATCAGAGGGGGAAGAGATGGTTTGCTCGATCACTACCGCCTTCCCTGCATAGTCCAGCCCTTTTGCCTCTGTTCGTTCCCTCCGCTTCAGGTCAGGTCGAATCTGATCGGGGACTATCACCACTTTAGAAAGGATCTTCTGTTCCCACTCTTTACGCTGCTCTTCCCCCAATTCGAGGGATTTCAGCCGGGCCAGGAGTTCGCCCTGGATGGCAGAAGGAGAGAGGGCGTTTCCGCTTTCGTCAACCGCCGGAAGTGTGGACGATAAGCTGAACGAGCCTCCTCCGCTAGTTTCTCTTTCGGAAACATCGAGACTCTTTTCGGGTAGGTTCAGTAGTATCTGCTCAGGGGGAAAGTTCCAGGGAAGAAAGTATATGTATGAAGGACGTTCGGCGGATTCGGATGGTTCGCTCGAGCGAAAAATACCCTCTTCGGAAAGAGGAGGGGGAACCGTAATTCCCATATCCTGTAACAATCGGATGAACATTTCGAGTTTTTCTTTCTTTACCAGGTACACACCAGGGGCAAGGAATAGGTGGATGCACTCTTTGATCCTTTCGTGCCGTTCGATCGTGGTTCTTCTGTTCTCGTCTACCTGAACGAGGACCCCTTCGATGAAGGATATGCTTCGGTACTCGGTTTCCCAGCTTCTCAGTTGAACCGCTACATTCTGAGGAACTTCTTGCTGGGTAAGTCTCCCTACTATGTGCTCCACTATCCCGGCAGAAAGGCCTTCGGCAAGGCCCCGGAAATAGGAATATTTCGTCAGTTCGAAGGTAGGGTATACGTCGTACTTTTGCACGGTGCTAATAATAGCGAGAGCGAGGGCATCGGACAGTTCGATGTGGGGTGTGAGGCTCAGTTCGAAGTTGGGTTGGAGGATCGCCTTCGGCTCTGCATGAAGCACTGCAGCAGAGAAGAGAGCAGGATTCAGTACCCAGTACTCATCGTCTTCCGAGGGTAGGAATACACCGCTGGTACATAAATCCTCTATCCAGCGTTCCTCCAGTGCAGGATCTTCTTCCTGCCGGAAAGCAGTCAGCATGGCAAGCCGGTAGAGAGTTGTACCGGTATAGGCGGTTTCTGGAGACAGGGTCTGCAGGAATCCCATAAGCCAACGAGCTTCTTTCCAGATTCGTTCTCGTTCGGTTTGCCCAAACGCTCTAAGGATGAGTAGGATGCGTTCCAGGGGCGTAAGTGTAGCGAACTCTTTCCATACAGGCAGATCGGCAAGAAGAGCATGTTCCTTCTGGAACACAAGGCCCAGTCTCTGGAGGGCGCTCAGGATCTTGTATAGGGTTTCTTTCTCGTCCTGGAAAAGGGGAAAGACGGTGAGGATTTTCGATTCCGTCTGTTTCCGAAGAGTTCCATCGGACTTCAGGTTCGCTTCCTGATGGAGGAGAAAGGAAAGGATAGAGGCCCATAATGGATCGTTCAACCGTGGGGTTTTGGGTTGTATCCGGGAGATAGGGATCCAATGGAGGAGTAGAGAAAGCTGAATGATTTGTTCCTGAAGCTTATCCTGCAGGAGGGGATTTAGATAAAAAAGTTCCACCCCTTCCTCACGGTCCAGATAGATCAAGAGACGATCCTGTAGATTCCTGAGTTTGTTCATTAGTTGAAGAAATGGGTACTGATCTGCCAACAGCCTGTGCAGCTTCTTATGGGTAGGTTTGGGAGTATAGAAGATGGCGGTGAGGATGAGTGCATCCTCCTCCTCGATCAAGGAAAGTATCCGCTCCTGTATACTCTTCTTCCGTAGAAAGGCTTCCAACCCTTCCAGGATAGAATGTTTGTTATAGGGGGTCTTCAGCTCCCCAAGATAGTTTCGCATGAGTTCGAAGAAGGCAGAGTCTGGGAGCTTGAGAAGTGCCGATTTCCAGTGGGAAATTCGATCATCCATCATGTGAGTTCTTTTGGATCCCATAGTTCTATTCTATACTTATAACCCTGTTCGGTAAGGAACTTCTGCCGATGGGCACCGAAGGTCTCTTCGGTAGTATAGCGGGAAATGATAGAGTAAAAGTAGGCGTTCTTCTGTTTCGGTCGCAGAATCCGTCCCAATCGTTGAGCTTCCTCCTGCCTGGAGCCGAAGGTACCCGATACCTGGATGGCAACGGAGGCATCGGGAAGGTCGATCGCGAAGTTCGCCACTTTCGAAACAACGATCCTTCGGATGGCTCCCCTTTTGAACTCCCCATAGATCCGTTCCCGCTCCGGATTGGGGGTCTTTCCTGTAATTAGAGGTGACTGCAGTTCTCTGGCCAGTTCCGCCAGTTGGGCAAGATACTGACCGATGATCAGAACGGAATCGTCTGGATGATTCTTGAGAATTTCTCTACAAATCATGAGCTTATAGGGGTTTTCACTGGCTATACGGAACTTTCCCCGTTTGTCTGCCAGGGCATAGGATAGTTTCAGGTTCTCCGGCAGATCCACCCGTATCTCGATGCATTCCGCTTCTGCGATCCATCCCTGTGCTTCCAGCTGTTTCCATGGAACATCGTACCTCTTCGGCCCTACGAGGGAAAAGACATCCGCCTCCCTCCCATCTTCCCGGATAAGGGTAGCTGTCAGCCCCAACCGGCGGATACTCTGAATTTCCGCCGTGATCCGGAAGATGGGGGCAGGCAGGAGGTGCACTTCATCGTAGATGATGAGCCCCCATCTCCGTTCCCGAAAAAGCCGAAAATGGGGAAACTCTTCTTCTTTGTTGGATCTCCATACAAGGATCTGATAGGTGCATACGGTAACAGGGCGAATGGTTTTAAGGGAGCCGGTATACTCGCCGATCTCCTCTGGAGTGAGGGTGGTTTTATCGAGGAGTTCGTCAATCCACTGATGGACAGCAGCCACGTTAGTGGTAAGGATCAGGGTATGGGTCTTCAACGCAGCCATGATGGCCATGCCAATAACGGTTTTTCCCGCACCGCAGGGTAGCACGAGGGTCCCAAAACCAGTTCCAGGCTTATTTCCCGCAAGGAAGGCCTGAGAAGCATCCTGCTGATAGTCCCGGAGGGAAAAGGGACGGCCACTAGAAGTTTTGGGCCTAAGCTCGATCCCGAGGTATTCTCCTTCCAGCAGGGGAGCTTCATCCTGGACAGGATATCCGAGGTGGATCATCTCCTGTTTGAAGGACCCCCGGTGTATTAAAGGCACCAGGATCTGTTCGCCTTTCAGAAGGAGGTACTTCTCGAGTTTTCTGGTATGGAGGATCTCTTCCCGGATGGCCGAATCTGTCACCTCCACTTGCAGGAGGTTTGGATTTGACGACCGGCGCAATGTTACTTTCCCGTACCTTCCGATTGTTTCTCGGATAGTTTCGATCACATTCTGCGGTATGGGATAGCGGGAATAGGTTTGAAGGATCTTTAGTATCCTATCGACAGATAATCCTGCGGATGCAGCATTCCATAGGGATAGGGGGGTGATACGGTATGTATGGATATGTTCGGGGGATTTTTCCAATTCGGCAAAGAGAGAGAGCTCTTCCCGGGCCTCCTCGAATCCAGGGTCGTGTACATCGAGGAGAAGAGAGCTGTCACTCTGCACAATGAGAGGCTTAGGTGCCGATGACGTCTGCTTGCTCATTCCAGCTCTGTATACCATGGAAGAATCGGTTCTGGGAAGGAAGATGTGTTGACGGACGTCTTACCCCTGTAGTATAGTAGGCTGTTTCCCGATGGGTAGTAAGTGTATGAACCATTTATCGATACGGAGGCGAAAGCTATGCGTATTTTATTCGTGGGAGGTACTGGCAATATTTCTCGTGCCTGTACCGATGCTTGTCTCGCTCTGGGGTGGGAAGTTTACCACCTGAATCGGGGGACGAGAAAGGAAGAGGTTCGTGAGGGCGTTATCACCCTTACCTCTGACATCCATGATCTTGCCCGCGTGAAAGAGCTTCTCAAAGGTCTACGGTTCGATGCGGTGGTAGATTGGATCGTGTTCAAGGAAGAGGATGCGAAGAGGGATCTAGACCTATTCGAAGGGAAGACAGATCAGTACGTGTTCATCAGCACAGCCTCTGCCTACGAGAAGCCGCCCCGGTCTCTGCCAATCACAGAATCTACCCCTTTAAAGAATCCTTTCTGGAAGTATTCACAAGACAAGATCGCCTGTGAAAAGGTGTTTCTCGATGCCTTCAAGAGTAAAGGATTCCCGATAACCATTGTTCGGCCTAGTTACACGTATGGAGACGGGTGGATTCCCTCCCAGTTCGGATCGGCCGAGTATACTATTGCACAGCGTATCCTTTCAGGAAAACCTATTGTCGTTCCAGGGGATGGAACGAATTTCTGGACCCTCACCCACAACTCAGATTTTGCCAAGGGGTTACGGGGACTCCTGGGGAATAGCGGTGCCATTGGGGAAGCCTTTCACATCACCAGCGACGAAGCCTACAGCTGGGACGAGATCTATCGTACCCTGGGAAGAGCATTGGGAGTCGAACCGCAACTGATTCATATTCCATCGGAACTGATTGTGGATCGATATCCCGATTGGACCGGGAACCTGTTAGGGGACAAATCCTACACTGCTCTGTTCGATAACTCCAAGATCAAACGGTTCGTTCCGGACTTTGTCTGTACTACGCCCTTTTCCAGGGGACTCCGCTCTTCCCTAAAATGGTTCGAAAGGCATCCAGAGAAGAAAGTGGTGAACCCTGAAACAGACAAACGCCTGGATGCCCTGGTCGAAGAGTGTATCACTATACGGGGAAGATAGACCGCTCTCTACACGGCGCATCCCCTCTGTACAAATCCACGGACAAAGGAAAGAGGATGCAAGGGAGGGGAAAGGGGATGCTGCGGCAGAAGGGCGTTGAAGGACAACAATTTTGGCACCACTACGTAAGAACTCCAGGGGTTAAGAGGTCTTCCCTTCTCCAAATACGAGCTGGTAGGTATCCCGGGCGATCTGGAGTTCCTCATTCGTGGGGATTACGAGGATCGCAATAGGGGAGTATTCGTGGGACACGATTCCTTCCCGGTTCCCCAGTTCACGGTTCTTCTCATAATCCATAAAGATCCGAAGGTTTTCCAGGTTTCGACAGATCCTTTCCCGCATTTTCACGTTATTCTGTCCAACGCCCCCGGTGAACACGATGGCATCCACCTTTATGAGGTTCGCCGCATAAGCTCCAATATACTTACGTACTCTATAAGCGTAGACATCCAGAGCCTGCTGAGCATGCACATTCCCTTCGGCTGCTGCTTTCTCTACATCCCGCATATCGTTGGAAATGCCGGACAGTCCCAGTATCCCGCTTTTCTTGTTGAGGATCGTGTCCAGATCCTGAGCGGTATATCCCCGTTTCATCAGGTAGAGAAGAACCGCGGGGTCAAGATCCCCCGAGCGGGTTCCCATTACCAGCCCTTCCAGGGGGGTAAACCCCATCGATGTATCGATCGATTTCCCGTGATAGATGGCCGTGATGGAGGCCCCATTTCCCAGATGACAGGTAATGAGGTTCGTGTTCTCCTCAGAGCGTTTGAGTATATGTAGCGCCCGTTCTGCCACATACCGGTGACTGGTTCCGTGGAACCCGTACCGGCGGATCTTGTACTTTTCGTAGAACTCCCGCGGTATGCCGTAGAGGTATGCGGCAGGCGGGAGAGTCTGATGGAAAGCCGTATCGAATACAGCCACCTGGGGTTTCCCGTTCAGGAGACGGACCGCTTCCCGGATCCCCATCAGGTTCGCGGGGTTGTGGAGGGGTGCAAGTTCAGACACTTCTTCCACTGTACGAATCACGTTCTCGTCGATCAGAACGGATGAGGCATACGCTTCTCCCCCATGAACCACCCGATGCCCTGCTGCGGCTATCTGAGCAATGTCGTGAAGCATCCCAACCGTGGGATCTGTCATAGCCTTTCTTACCAGTTCCATCGCTTCTCCATGGTGGTGAATGACCTTCTCTTCCTCGTACACTCCCCGGGCGGTTTCTTGCTTGATCTTTCCTTTTGGTTCTCCGATCCGTTCTACCAACCCTTTACCCAAACTGATCCCTTCGGGCATCTCGTATACTTCGTACTTCAGGGAAGAGCTCCCGCAGTTGATCACTAAAATCTTGTGCATAGCGTCTCCTGCAATGTAGTTTTGCATATTCTACACCCATTTGCCGTGTTTGAAAATAAAAATAACGAGTGGTACAATACACATATGGCTAATCCCACTATAAAGACATTCGTGATCGATACGAACGTGTTCATCCATAGGCCGGATGCTGTTCTGAGCTTCCGGGACAATGAGATCGTGATTCCTCTCTGGGTACTGGAGGAATTGGATCATTTAAAGAGTTATAGCGATGAACGGGGAAGGAACGCTAGAAGGGCCATTCGTCTACTGGATGAACTCAGTCGGAAGGGTAAATTGTACGAAGGGGTCAAACTGGAGAATGGATCCGTCCTCTCTGTGGCTCTCCAGTATGCGAAGGATACTCCCATCGATTTCCCGGCAGACAAACCAGACAACAAGATTATCTTAACGGCTTATGAACTTCAGCGGAAGGGCAAACAGGTATTCTTCGTTTCCAAGGACATCAATGCCAGGGTAAAGGCTACTGCTCTGGGGATTCGAGCGGTAGACTATGAAAAGCAGAAGGTCAACATCGAAAAACTCTACTCAGGATATACAGAATTGAACGTTTCTACAGAAGTGTACCGAACAGTTCTTTCCGAAGGGGAGATCCCCTGGGGAGAAGAGTTTTTTCCCAACCAGTTCATAGTGATGAAATCGAAGGACGAGCCAGGCCCCCTCGTAGCCCGGTATATCAAGCGTAAGGGGGTATTGAGACGGGTTTCTCTAGAGGGAGCGCCTGTGTGTGGAGTAAAGTCATTGAATTTGCAGCAACGGATGGCGTTCGAACTATTGCTGGATCCGGAAGTCTCCCTCGTTACTCTTGTGGGCAAAGCCGGTACAGGGAAGACCCTTCTGGCCATTGCCGCCGGCTTGAAGACAGCCATTGAAGAGCAGGTGTTTTCCCGTGTGTTGGTAAGCCGCCCTGTAATCCCCCTGGGAAAGGACATCGGGTATCTGCCCGGAGCTAAGGAGGAGAAACTCTCTCACTGGATGCAACCTATCTTCGATAATCTGGACTACATCCTCAGTGTGTACAAGAGGCCCAACCTGAAGAATCTCGATCAACTTCTGGCCAGCAAATATATCGAAATCGAGGCAATCACCTATATTCGGGGCCGTTCGTTGCCAGGTCAGTACATCATCATCGATGAAGCGCAGAATCTTTCCCCTCATGAGGTGAAAACCATCGTCAGCAGGGCCGGTCAGGGATCCAAGGTAATCCTTACAGGGGATCCTTACCAGATCGATAGCCCCTATCTGGATGCTAATTCCAACGGATTGTCCTACCTGGTGGAGGTGTTCAAAGGGCAGGAATTGTTCGGACACGTAACCCTGCAGAAATCTGAACGGAGTATACTGGCAGAGTTGGCAGCTGAGTTGCTGTAGGAAGGGCTATACTGCCCATATTTTCTTTCAAAGTGCCGTTGTGAAAAATGCCCTAGTACCTGCCTCTTTTAGCAGAGCATCCTGGCTGAGCCTCGCGGTCAAACTCTGCAAGGGGTGCCCGGCTCGCTACACCACCAATTCTCTCTGGAGAACGTCCTTTTGATTGAATTCTGCCAGGAGATTCTTGGCCCCCTGCTTGATCGCTTCCGAAGCGGTGTTGAACTTGAAACCGATGAAGACACCCAGGCCTGCATGGATGGCATCATGTACGAAACCGGTGAGGAGTTTGAGGTAAGCGGCCCGGTTCGCCTCTCCAGAACGATCCTTCAGGATCCAGGTTTTCAGTGGGGGGTAGGTCCGAATCAGTGTAGAGAGTTGCGTGAGCAACACGGGAAATAATTTCTTGATGAGAAGGAAGTACCGTTTGTGATACTCCAGGTCTTTTTCTACCAGGTACAGAATCTGCCGGTTCTTGTCTCGAACCCAGGCACCTTTGGCGTTCTTTCGCCTGGGAATGAAATCGAAGAATAACTGCTGTACCGAAGGAGATACGATGATCTTGGAAAGGGCAAAGTAGAAGAGGATCAATCCAAGCAGGTTTCGGTCAAAGGGCTCTAAAGATCTATCCTCAACTGCCTCAGAGAGGAGGGTCACTATCTTTTCATGAATCCGTTTCGAATAGGATCGAGAAGGGGATATGGCAAACAATCTGCCCGCATCTTTCAAGGACTCGATGGACTCTTCCAACAGGGGTATAACCTGAAGCAGGCGGTTCCGTAATCGGTGGTGATGGATCTGTTCGATATAGTCGAAAAGTTCTTTTCGCAGGAGAACGGAAAACTCCGACAACTTCTTCTTGGCCAGGAACTTGCCAATTGTAGGCGTACTGGTACTTCGATAGAAAGCACCATAGTATTCCTCCAGTTGCTTGACTGCTTCTTTTGAAGGAGGTAGTTTTCGCAAGGACCCGAGATAATGCTTGATCAGGTTTTTGCCGTTCTCATCGAGGGAAAGGTGTTCGGGGATTTCTGCCAGGAGTTTTTTCTGTAATACTTCGCAGGATTCGAGCAATTTCAAGAGGGTACTTCCCTCGAGAGATAGGTTGTTCTGGAGTAGATCGAGGGAAGGATCGTGGGGGATGAAGGCAATATCCTTTACGATACGGAGTTTGCTGCGGTCGATCTGTAATTCTTCGGGCACATGCCGATTGTAGTTCTCGATCACCTGCCTCGGGTTGAACCCATTTTCCTGCACCAGAGAATATTTATTATGCCAGAAGTAGAGTTTTAGGTGGGGAGCAACTTCCAGGGCAGCCCGTATGTATCCGCCTGCCGACACATGGGATGTAGGTTCAGCGTTTGTTACGATGACCAGTTTGTCCACGTAGGCTAGAAAGTCGAGGTTCTCTTCCTGCCCGATCCCCGCAGGTAGGTCGTAGATAAGGAGATCGTACCGGTGGTTCCAGAGTTCTCCATCCTCCTGCAGGGCCTTCTGAAGAAGCCTCTGGGATTCCCCTTGCCGGAGCTTCGAACGGGGAAAGAGTAGATCCAGATTGGTGAAAACCGGTTGAGTGTAGGACGATACAGGTAACTTTGCCCTGTCTTTTGTCAGCGCAGATTCCGGGGATTCCAGGTCCAGGATTGTGGCAATGTCGGACAGAGGATCCATATCCAGCAGGGCCACTCGGATGCCAACCTTGGCGTAGTAGATGGCCAGATTCAACGCGGTGGTAGATTTGCCCACCCCTCCTTTTCCTGATGCGATGGCGATAGATTTCTGTCTTAGAGTATCCAGGAGTTCTTCTTTTTTTTCCATAACTCAGGGCTCCTCTGTAGTATGGCACTCTAGATACTTTTCGGCTATAATATACCCAACATGAAGCGAACAATTACAGCTTGCTTGGCCAGAGCAGCGGAGGAGTTCCCGGACAGGGTATATGTTGCCCGTAAGACAGATGAAGGATGGAAGACTTACGGCTTCGGGGATGTGTACCAGAAAGCCTGTGCAATGGCATCCTGGTTTCGGACTCATGGAATCGGGAAGGGAGACCGGGTAGCCATCCTTGCGGAGGGAAGTCCCCAATGGGTGATCACCGAGTTTGGAACCCTTTTGGCTGGAGCCATCGCTGTACCCCTTTCCATTAAACTGCTTCCCGAAGAAATTGCCTTTCGGTTGAACCACTCGGAAGCGAAGTTCATTGCTGTATCCCACCTTACCCTGGAAAAGTTTCTGGATGCCTTGACTGAAGTGAACCATTCCCTTCAGATCCTCTATCTGGATGAGTCAGGTGAAGAGTTCATCAAGCAGTTAGAGCAGAAGGGAATAGACCGGAAACGTGGATACCTGTTCTTCTCTTCAGTGGAGGAGGGTATGAGGGAAGCTCCGGAGGGCATCTCCTTCGAGGAGACAATCTCAGAGGAGGACGTCGTCACAATCTCGTATACTTCGGGAACTACCGGGAATCCCAAAGGGATCATGCTTACCCATAAGAACTATTACACCAACACGCAGGATTCCGTGGAGATCTTCCAGGTGCCCCCCCTGCAATACCAGACGTTGTTGATACTCCCTTGCGATCACTCTTTCGGGCATACGGTAGGACTGTTCTGTGCCGTGTTACGAGGAATTTCCCTCTACTTTGTCGATTCCAGAGGAGGAGGTGTGGGGATGGTCCGAAACATCCCGGTGAATTTGTTAGAGACCAATCCCGTGTTCCTCCTGACCGTTCCAACCCTTTCGGGAAATTTTATGCGGAGGATCCAGCAGGGTATTCAGGAAAAAGGCCCCTTCGTTAAAGCCCTGTTCGATCTGGGGATTCAGGCAGGGATCAAGTACTACGGGGATGGGTTCAATCGTCCTCCGTTTAGAGTCAGGGCAAAGTATTTCTTAGTCCATCGGATTTTAGATCTTCTCATCTTCAGGAAAGTTCGAAAGATCTTTGGGAATAAGTTCCAGTTCTTCGTGGGGGGAGGAGCTTTACTGGACATCCGGCAGCAGGAATTCTTCAATGCCCTGGGGATTCCTATCTATCAAGGATATGGACTCACCGAGGCAGCTCCGGTGATTTCTTCCAACACCCCCTTCATCCATAAGTTTGGAACGGCAGGCAAGGTGTGCCCTTCTGTCACCTGTAAGATCATCCGGGAAGACGGAAAACCCGCAGGGATCGGTGAGCTGGGAGAGATCTGTGTGCAGGGCGAAAACGTGATGAAGGGGTACTACCGGAACGAGGAAGCCACCAGAGCCGCCCTAAGGGATGGATGGCTACATACAGGAGATCTAGGATACATCGATGAGGATGGATTCCTCGTTGTGGTAGGAAGGGAAAAAGCCTTACTGATCTCCTCTGATGGGGAAAAGTATTCTCCAGAAGAGATGGAAGAAGCCATACAGACCCTGTCGCCCTTCGTGTTCCAGATCATGCTCTACAATGATCACCGTAAGTATACCTCTGCATTGGTAGTGCTGGACGAGGGAGCGGTACGGACTCTTGTGGCGAAGGAAAAGATTCAGTCCGAGATTTTTCTTCTGGATCGGATTATCGATTCCATCCTTTCCTTGAGGAGAGATCCCACATACGGGAAGAGGTTCCCTTCCTGCTGGTTACCCGTAACCTTTGCCATTCTTCCGGAGCCTTTTACGGAACAGAACCGAATGATCAATTCAACCTTGAAGATGGTCCGCTACCGTATTGTGGAGGCCTACAGGGATACCATCGAATATCTGTATACCGAGGAAGGGTCCCGTCCCAAGAATCCACGGAATCTGGAAGTTCTAAAACGGTATTTCTGAAACACTATGTTTCGAAGAACTCACGGTGCAGGGATCGAATCGCTTCCTCACAGTTCTCCTCTTGCACCACGAGGGACAGATTGATGTGAGATCCCCCATAACTGATCAACTTCACCGGGATGGAACGGAGAGCGGAGAAGACCCGAATGAACCATTCCCCCTCGTCCCAGATGTTCTTGCCCACAAGGCACAGAATGGCACGGTTTCGACGGATATCTACATCCCCGTACTGCTGTAGTTCATGGGTAATCTCTTTCAAACGGCTGGTATTGTCCACGCTCATGGTGACCGATACTTCCGATGTAGCGATAAGGTCCACGGGAGTACGGTATTTTTCAAAAATTGAGAAAATTTTACTCAAGAAACCATAGGCGTTCAGCATGCGGGAAGAAACCACATTGATCAGGGTGATGGATTTTTTGGCTGCAATGGCCCGTAATCCTTTTGACTCCACATCGGGGAGAATCACTGTCCCTGGATGGTCCGGGTTATGGGTGTTCTTTACCCATACAGGAATTTTCAGTTCGATGGCTGGCTGGATGGAAGAAGGATGGACAACTTTCGCACCAAAGTAGGCCAGCTCGGCAGCTTCCTGGTAGCTGATTTCGGGAATGCTCTGTGCGGTTGGGATCACTCGCGGATCGGTAGTCATGATTCCATCCACATCTGTCCAGATCTCTACGGAGGAGGCGCCTAATGCTGCTCCGATCAGTGTGGCAGAGTAATCGGAGCCCCCTCGCCCTAGGGTGGTAGTTACTCCTTCGGCAGTCGACCCAATGAACCCCTGGCAAACAATCAGTTTGCCTGGTACAGGTTTTAGATGCTTTTTGGCAAGCTTTCTGATCTCCTTCATCAGGGGAGTGGCGTTAGTGAATGAATCGTCGGTGCGCATAAAAAGGCGGGAATCCAAAAAATCGGATTGGATCCCTCGTTCTTTTGCCCGGTAAGCGATGAGAGTCGTAGATAAAAGTTCTCCGAAGGCAAGGATCGTATCGATGGTTCGTTTGGAACACTCTTTCAATAAAGTAACCCCCTTGACGAGAGAGTAAAGTTCCTGCCTGTAAGCATCCAACCGTTTAGTTGCTTCCACAAGATTGGCTCCCGTGAGAAACTCCTTCGCCACATTCGTATGCCGTTTCATGATTTCGTCCAGTAAGGCGAAAGCTGTTTCTCCATCCCCATCCGCGGCCGCTCCGGAAAGTTTGATCAACGAGTCGGTGATTCTGGACATAGCGGATGCTACCAGGATGGGAGCATCGTTGATGCGGTTGTGAGCGATATCCAGGGCACGATCCATCATGGTGGCATTCTGAACCGAAGTGCCACCGAACTTGAGCACGATCATCACCTATCCTCCGTTGTAATTTGTATATTTAACAGAAACATCGCATATTTATACATTATTTGTCAATATAGGGTGTGACTTGACCCCTCCGGGAGCTTCCTGTAAGTATACTCCCATGGGGGCGGGAAAAAGAGACAGGATAGAGGAGCGGTTCCATCCGCATGTTGTGGCTCGCCTTCGCCAGGAGATCCAAGAAGCAGGGGGAAGAGAGGTTCTCTGTACAGGACGGGTGGATCCCGATGGCAGAGTGGTTTCTATCCTCGCTGTAGCACGTGGGAACGAAACAGCCGTACCTGCTCTGTACCCTCACATGGAGCGGGGAGATATAGTGATCCATAACCATCCAGGAGGTCGGTTATTCCCCAGCGAAGCAGACATTGGAGTGGCCTCCCGATTGGGGAACGAAGGAATCGGGTTTTTCATCATAGACAACGCAGTCCAGCATCTGTACGTGGTAGCTGAGCCTGTGCCACTAACAGAACGGGTTCTATTGGACCTGGAAGGGCTACGAAAGATCCTCCAACCCAACGGTGAGCTGTCCA
>CALKLC010000032.1 GCA_937991975.1 uncultured Spirochaetales bacterium
ATAAAGGCTACACCGATTCCAGTCAGCAGGATTGCAACGAGAAGAAGAGAAAAATCGAATCGAAGAGAGGTTTCCGTTTTCATCGTTCCCCCCCGCTGGAAGCTTTCAGATACCATAGATCCATAGATTCCAGAACTTCCTTGTAATTCATACCCGTAAAGATCCCATGCAGAATGATATTGGCTGCTTTGGGGGCCCACCATTCCCACTCGTTTGCTGCTTCTACCTGGACCACGAGAACGATCTTTTCTCGTGGGTCATCATCGTTGTATGGGGCATAAGCAATGAACCAGCTGTGCCAGCGATCATCAAGCCCTACTTCTCCTGTGCCTGTTTTCCCTGCCACCTGTACGGCTTTCGTGGTAATCACTGGCTTTGGAGTTCCCGACGTGACCACGTATCGCAACGCATCCCGAACGAGTTTGAATGTGGACTCCCGGATGGTAGAAACAGCCAGGATTTCTGGTTTTACTTCTTCGATTACCTTTCCTGAGATTGGGTCCCTCACTTCCTTTAGAAGATGCGGTTTATATACCGTACCTCCATTGACTACCATGGCTACAGCATTAGCCATCTGGAGTGGGGTTACGAGGAGTTGTCCCTGCCCGATAGAGAGGTTTACTGTATCTCCTCCTACCCATCGGCTATTGTACACTCTTTTCTTCCAGCTGGGGCTGGGAACCACGCCGGATACTTCTCCTGGTAGGTCGATGCCTGTTTTTTCCCCCAACCCGAACCGTTGAGCATACTCTACGATTTTCTCTACCCCCAGGTATTCGCTTCCCAGGGTGTAGAAAAACACGTTACAGGATTCGGCTAGTGCACTGAATAGATTGAGGGGTCCATGACCCGATCGTCTATGACAGGAGAAGACTCTATCCCCCAATGCATAACTTCCTGTACAGGTGATCGTCTTTTGGAGAGGAATAGCCTCTTCCTCGATCGCAGCGGTAGTCAGGATCGTTTTGAACGTGGAGGCAGGAACATAGGCAGATTGGATAGCTCGGTTGAGAAAGGGAAACCTGGGATCCAAACTCAGGTCCCTGAACAGGGTATTTCCCCTTTCGTCGTAGAATAGATTGGGATCGTAGGAGGGATTCGAGACTAATGCCAGCACCTCTCCTGTAGAGGGTTTCAATACAACTACGGATCCGATACGGTTCCCCAGAGCATCCTCGCATAACTTCTGGATCTTTCGATCGATGGTCAATACAAGGGTTCTTCCGAGAGTCGGTGGAATTTCCTGCACCACCGCCTCCCCTACCCGCCTTCCCTTTACATCAACGGTTCGGAACTGTTTGCCATCCTCTCCCCGAAGGAGCAGGTCGTACTGCTTCTCGATTCCGCTCTTCCCGAGGACAGAACCGTAGGTGTACCCTTTATTGAATAGAACCTGGAGTTCCTCCCGTGTAATGTCTCCTACATAGCCCAGCACATGAGCGAGAGATTTTCCCTCCGTATAGTTGCGGATAGGTTTATTATGCCAGGTAAGGCCCGGAAACTCGTCTATGTTTTCTGCCAGATAGGAGAGAGTTTCCAGGGAGACTCTGCTTTTGATCGTGATCGGTTGGTAGAGGTTCTCCCACGCAGGGGGAATCCTTTTCTTTATTTCCTCCACAGGAATGTTGAGGTAGGAAGCAAGTTTTCCGTATATCATTTCCCGTTCTTCTTTGGGAACTTCTGCAGGAATGATGTCAACGGCAAAGGAATCCACATTCGTAACGAGGGGCACATCGTTGTTTCGATCATAGATTTCTCCTCGTTGGGCATAGATAGGGAGGCTCTGCTGTGAGATGGTGGTAGCTCGCTTTTGGTAGAACTCTCCCTGAAGGACCTGTAAATAGAAAAGGTATAGGATATAGAATCCCAGAACCCCACCCATAATACCCGATAGAATCCATAGCCTGGATTTATCGAATCCTGGTATTTCCATTCCTTAAAACCCCTCCCACTGCTTCTTTGGAGATATACCCCGTATAAGCCCCAGAAGAGCAAAAAGGAACGGTGCACATACCATGTTATACCCTAGCTCTATGAGAAAGGAGATGGAAAAAAGATTGAAATTGAGATTTTCGATAGGGAACAACCATGTAAGGACGATAATTCCCAGGCCTTTTAGAAAAGTCGCAATTCCACCCATAAGCAGGGGGATAATCACCTGGTCGATGAAAAAAGTTTCAGAAGTAAGACCATAGAGGAAACCAACGATCGTGTTGAGAAAACCATTGAAACCGAGGGGGGAGACACTGAGAAAATCTTCGATCAATCCAGAGATAAACCCATAGGTTTGACCTGCCATCTTCCCGTTTTTATTCGCCAGATAGATAACTGTTAGTAGAACCAGATCGGGTTTGGCGCCTTCGATCGAGATCCGATGAAGAATGGTGGTTTGAAGCACGACCACGGGTAAAAGTACCAGGTATCCCCATACACTTCCCATCTATGGATTCCCCCTGAGCATCTGTAACACATACACGTACTCGAGCCGGCCAAAATCTATAATAGGATCCAGTTCCAGCAACAAAGAGGTGTCATACTCCCGGGTATGGATCGCTTTCAATACTCCAATGGGAATTCCAGGAGGAAAAATCGAATTGAGCCCTGAAGTGACGATGAGTTCCCCGCTCTGTATATTCATGCGGGCAAATCGTCTTACGTAGTACATGTAGATTTTATCTTCGGCAGACCCGCTTACCAGTCCTTCATACCGGGAAATGGAAAGACGGGCAGCCACATAGGATGAAGGATCGTAGATGGGTTGGACGATCGATGCGTTGAAGCCAGTCTGCACGATCTTCCCTACCAGGCCCTGTTTTCCTCCCTGAACAGCAATTACAGGCATGTTTTTCTTTATCCCATGAAGGGACCCCTTATTCAGGGTGAGGGTTGTAAAGTAATTCTGGGGATCCTTTCCGATAACCCGGGCAGGAATACTTTCGTAGGGAATGGATTGAGAGAATTGAAGGATTTCCTTAAGCTGACGATTCTCTTCTTCGAGAGCCGCGTACTGCTTTTCCACTTTTTCATAATACCGAAGGCGTTCCAGTGCCTGCTCATAATCCTCCTTGAGGGTCCTCAAGGTTCGAATCGAATCAACCGTTTCGGAGAATAACTGGTGTGCGGAGCTGATACCCGCTTGAAATAGGGAAAATACGCTCAATCCGATTTCTTTTGGGCGCAGGATGAAGGTTCTGGTAGAAATACTGATGGAGAAGAGACAAAAAGTAAGGTAGGATCCCAGGAGGAACCCTACCCTATGTTTCCTGAAAAAACTGGTTCCCTTCATCATTCCTTCGACTGGTTACGTGTTCAGGCTATTGTACATCGTTCGGGTGTTGTGCATGTCCCTGGCGTAATCGAAATACATCCCGGCACCCAGGGCAACGCAGTTCAACGGATCCTCGGCAAGGATCACCGGTACACCCGTTTCCTTGGAAATTAGTTTGGGAAGTCCTTTCAACAGTGAGCCTCCCCCCGTCATCACGATCCCCCGTTCCACGATATCGGCAGCCAGCTCCGGCGGTGTTTGCCCGAGGGTGCGTTTGATCTCATCCACGATCGCGTTGATAGGTTCCTGCAAGGCTTCCCGAACCTCCACCGAATCGATCTCCAACCGCCTCGGCAGTCCTGTGATGGCATCCGTTCCCTTGATTTCCATCTTTTCGATTTTTACATCAGGAGACGCGTTCCCGATGGCTATCTTGAGGTTTTCCGCTGTTTGTTCTCCAATGATCAGGTTGTGTACGGTTCGAACGTGCTTGATAATGGCTTCGTCGAACTCGTCCCCTCCCAATCGGATGGCATTGGTAACCACCATCCCGCCTAAGGAAATCACGGAGATTTCTGTCGTTCCTCCCCCAATATCGCAAATCATGTGCCCTGCGGGCTCGAATATGGGGATACTAGCGCCGATTGCGGCTGCAAGGGATTCCTCTATCACTTTTACCTCCCGTGCACCTGCCTTATAGGCGCATTCCTCCACCGCTCGGCGCTCTACCTCGGTGATGCAGGTAGGAACACCGATCACCATCCGCGGCTTTACCAGCCATTTTCGGGGCAACACTTTGGAAATGAAATGACGGATCATCTTTTCGGTGATTTCTAGATCGGCGATCACCCCATCCCGCAGGGGTCGGATTGCAATGATGTCTCCCGGTGTTTTCCAGAGCATCCGCTTCGCTTCTGCTCCTACTGCTACAACCCTCTTTGTTCCCCTCTCAACAGCTACCACAGAGGGTTCGTTGATTACAATTCCTTTCCCTTTTATATAGATGAGAGTGTTACACGTTCCCAGATCTATCCCGATATCGGTGGAAAACGAATTGAAAAGTGATCCTAATCCCATGTATGTATACTCCTTCGCGTTATCCGTATAGGCGCTTCAAGGCACCGTAATGTTTTGGATTGATTCTAACCGCTTTTCGCCAGAAAGACCTCGCCTTCAACGAGTCTCCCAGAGCGGCATAGATTTCACCCAGGTAATAATTCGCATCCGCATGTTGGGCATTGAGGGCAAGGACTTTCTGAAACTGTTCCTCTGCCTTCAAGTACTCTTTGTTCTGAAAGTAGATATCTCCCAGAAGGTACCTGGCTTTCTGCTCTATAGAGGGATCCTGGGACTTGTTTATGCTCCGCATGAGGTATTCTTCTGCTTTTAGCTTGTCTCCCACTTGATAGTATGTTTGGGCAAGGGTGAGAAGGAGAAGATCTGAAGAATTACTCTCCAGGGCTTTCTGGAAATACTTCAAGGCGTTTTCCAGATCAGACAGATTCGTATACCCCAACCCCAGATACTCGTACGTATCGGCTCCCAGGTACCCTTTCCGGATGGAGTCCTCCAGATACTGTACAGAGAGATCGGAAAAGGCCACTCCCTTGTGAAAGTAAGCTTTTCCCAACACATAATCGACCTCCCCTGCCAGGGGAAGAGGGTTGGTAAGCTTCGCGCGCCGAAGGGAGACAATCGCCCTGTCCATCTCTTGAATCTTTTGCTCCGTAGTAGGTTGATTGATCCCTTTATAGAAATGGGCAAACCCATTGAACGTTAAATAGAACGGATCCATCGGTTTTTTCTGGAGTTTCGTTTCGGTGTTCGCAATGAGAGTATCGTAGTTCTTCTGTTTCCATAACTCCAGGACAACCTTCTGTTCTTCCGAATCGGAAACGGGCAATTGCCGGATTACCCACCGAGCACCCCAGAATAGACCTGTCCCTCCCCCTGCAAGCAGCATGAGAAGCAGTAGAAGCTTTACTATTGCTTTACGCCGTCGCCGTTTGTCGGCGGCGAAACGAAATCGATTCTGTGGGTAAAACATGCTCCCGCTCGGTTCATTTAAGGGGTTTTTCTATAAAAAGTCAATGGATGGAACTCTTTCCTTAAGGGTTTCTATATGGTAGGATGCACTTATCGGAGTAAATCCATGAAACTTCTAGGTCTCAGGAACATCGGCATCATGGCCCATATCGATGCCGGTAAGACTACTACTACAGAACGGATCCTCTACTATACCGGCAAGAGCCACCGGATCGGAGAGGTGGACGATGGGGAAGCCACGATGGACTGGATGGAGCAGGAACAGGATCGGGGGATCACCATTACTGCTGCCTCCACCACCTGTTTCTGGAAGGACCACCAGATCAATATCATCGATACCCCCGGACATGTGGATTTCACCGCAGAGGTGGAACGATCCCTCCGGGTACTGGATGGTGCCATTGCCGTGTTCTGTGCAGTAGGGGGAGTGGAACCCCAGTCTGAAACCGTATGGCACCAGGCAGATGCCTATAGGGTCCCTCGGTTAGCCTATATAAACAAGATGGATCGAGTGGGGGCAGATTTTTTCGAAGTTATAGAGGAGATCCGGAAGAAATTGGGCTCCAATCCAATCCCTGTCCAGATCCCTATCGGGAAAGAATCCTCTTTCCAGGGAGTGATCGACCTGATCGAGTTCCAGGAGATCTACTGGAATCCGGAAGACAACGGCCGGACCTACACGTACGAACCCATCAAACCTGATCGTGTCCCTGAAGCCACCCTATGGAGAGACCATCTGCTGGATGGGTTGTCCCATTATTCGGACGAACTGACCGAACTATATGTAGAAGGAAAATCCATTTCTCCTGACCTCATTCGCAAGGTAATCCGGAAGGAAACGATTTCCCGAAGGGTCGTGCCTGTTTTTTGTGGATCCTCCTTGAAAAACATGGGGGTACAACCTCTGCTGGATGGGGTTGTGTACTACCTTCCCGCACCGGAAGAACTCCCGCCTATTGTTGGACATCACGCCACCAAGGAGAAAGAAGTTTCCGTTCCCAGGGACAAAAAGGGCCCTCCCCTTGGACTGGTCTTCAAGATCCAAACGGAAAAGGAAGCGGGAGCCCTCTGCTACATCCGGGTATACTCAGGATCCTTTCGAAATGGGACCACTGTCTACAATATCAACAAGAAGAAGAGGGAGCGGATCAACCGTCTGGTTCGCCTGCACGCAAATCGGTTCGAACCGATGGATGTGTTGGAAGCAGGGGATATCGGTGCAGTAATCGGATTCAAACTGGCTCAAACAGGGGACACCATAGGAAGCGAAGGATTCCCCATCCTGCTGGAACGGATGCACTTTCCGGAACCGGTAATCTCCGTATCCATCGAACCGAAAACCCTATCCGAACGAGCCCGACTCCTGGAAATACTGCAACTTCTCGAACGGGAAGATCCCACCTTCTTCAAACGGGAGAATCCGGAAACAGGAGAAATCATCATTTCTGGAATGGGGGAACTGCATCTGGATGTATTGGTAACCCGGATTATGAAAGATTTTCGTCTCGAAGCAAAGGTGGGAAAACCGCAGGTTACCTACAGGGAAAGCATTACGAAAAAAGTAACTCATACGGAAAAATTCCATAAAGTGATCGCAGGTAAGGACAATACGGCGGAAATCACCCTGACAGTGGAACCACTGGAACGGGGAACGGGGAACCGGTTCATCAATGCCTTGAAAAAGGATGCATTGCCCGAAACCCTCGTGGAAGCGGTAGAACGGGGGGTAACGGGAGCCTTTTCTTCGGGCATCCTGTATGGATACCCTGCCTACGATATCGGGGTAACCTTAGAAGCGGCCGTATACAACGAGAACACCTCCACAGAGTTCGCTTTCGAAGCAGCAGGATCTCTCGGATTCGACAATGCCTGTAGAAAAGCGGATCCTGTGCTTTTAGAGCCTATCATGCTGGTAGACGTGATGTGCCCAAAAGAATTCCTGGGAGAAGTGATCAATCAACTGACCAGTCGGGGAGGAACGATCTTGAGTCTGGACTCTCGTCCTTCGGTGGAACACATCCGCGCCCATGCACCCCTGGAACGGATGTTCGGATACTCCACTGCCCTGCGAAGCGTAACCCAGGGACGGGGAACTTTCGCTATGGAGTTCTCTCATTTTGAACGCAAGGGGGGTAAGTAGGAAGAATTTCTTGACAATCTTTCCTTACGACCCCTATAGTGCATAAAATAGTCAATTGGAAGGAGCAATCCATGAGTATCGGTACAGAAAAAATTCGGAACCTGGCAATAGTCGGGCATGGAGGAACAGGAAAAACCTCCCTCACAGAACAGATCCTCTTCGTGGGAGGATCCATAGCGAAACCCGAACCTGTGGAGTCAGGCCGAACTGTAAGCGATTTTACCGAAGAGGAAATTAACCAGAAGATTTCCATCAAGACAACACTTTCCTATCTCTTGTGGCAGGGGGTTAAGATCAACCTTCTCGATGCTCCTGGTTCTGGCGACTTCTTCGGAGAAGTGATCGCTGCCCTTCGAGCAGCGGAATGCGCCTGTATTCTCGTGGGAGCAAAAGCAGGGGTACAGATCGAAACAATCAAAGTCTGGCGAAGGCTGGAACAGCAAGGCAAACCCCGAATTGTGTTCATCAATAAGATGGAGAGGGAACAGGCAGACTTCAAAAAAGTCCTGGAAGATCTGCGGGAACGGTTCAAGAGAACCTTTGTCCCCATTACTGTCCCTGTGGGATCAGGTCCGGACTTCAAGGGTGTGATAGATCTGCTGGAGAATCGGTTCTACCCTGTACCTGGACAAACGAACGAAGAGAAATCCATCGAGATTCCCAAAGAGTATAATTCGATCAAAGAAGAGTTCTATACGTTACTCATTGAATCAGCAGCCGAAGGGAACGACGAGTTGATGAATACCTATTTCGAAAAGGGAATCCTTACACCGGAAGAGATACAGAGAGGGTTATCCCTCGGACTTCGGAACAACCGTATCATCCCCCTCTTTGCCGGTTCGGCTCTTTCCAATGCAGGGATCCGTTCCCTTTTGAACTTCATCGTTTTCGCAGGTCCCTCCCCTTCAGGGTTCCAGGAAACTCTGGTAAAAGAAGATGGAACAGAGGAAAAAGTTCCCCTTGAAAGCAATGCTCCCCTGTCAGCCTTCTGTTTCAAGACCACCATCGATCAATTTTCCGGCCAGCTCTCCTACCTGAAAATCGTAACGGGTAAACTCGTTCACGATTCTGAAGCGCTGAACTCCAGGGAAGGGAAAAAAGAACGTATCGTGAAAGTCTTTACCGCATTGGGGAAAAAATTGATCGAAATACCCGAAGTTGAAGCAGGAGATATCTGTGTTGTTGCAAAGCTTTCGGCTACCCATACGAACGATACCCTCTGCGCTCCAGAAAAACCAGTTCGATACAAGGCTCTAGAATTACCCACACCTGTTTTTTCCATTGCAGTTTCCGCGGTTTCCAAGAAGGATGAAGACAAACTTTCTCAGCTCCTCCAGCGGGCTGCCGAAGAGGATAAGACATTCCGGATAGAGTACAACCCGGAAACGAAGGAAACCATCATTTCGGGGATGGGAGAATTGCAGATCAACATGATTCTCAACAAGATTCGGGATGGCCAGAAGATCGAAATCAACACAAGAGTGCCCAAAGTAGCCTACCGGGAAACTATCACTAAGAATGCCGATGCTGTGTATCGTCACAAAAAACAGACAGGTGGACATGGGCAGTTCGCCGAGGTATCCATCCAGGTTCGACCCCTTCCGCGGGGCGAACACTACGCCTTCGAGAATGCTATCCGGGGGATGGCCGTTTCCAAGGGGTATATTCCTGGCATCGAAAAAGGGTTGCATGAAGCGATGGAGAGGGGGATCCTGGCTGGCTACCCTGTGATGGATGTAGGGATTACCCTGGTGGACGGAAAGGAACATCCGGTGGATTCCTCTGAAATGGCCTTCAAGATTGCAGCTCGAGAAGCGTTGAAAGCGGCAATGGAGAAGGCAAACCCCGTGCTTCTGGAACCCATCATGAACCTTTCTGTATTTGTGGAGGAACAGTACCTGGGGGATGTCCTCTCTGATCTGAGTTCCCGCCGGGGCCGGGTGCTGGGGCAGGAACCCCTGGGAGGGGGAATCGTAGAAGTAAAGGCGCAGGTACCTCAGGCAGAACTCTTACGGTACTCCATCGATCTAAAAGCCATGACCTCGGGTACGGGAACCTTCGAAACAGAGTTCTCCCATTACAGCCCCATCACCGGAAAAGTTGCCGAAGAGGTGATCCGGGCTGCCAAAGAGGCTGCTGCCGAAGCCCATTAGGGAACCGAGCCTGGGCGGGCCATAATAGCCAAAATAGCAGAACATACAAATAATCATACGTAAGCAAAAAAAGAGCCTCCCTAAGGGGAGGCTCTTCCTGTTTGAAGCGCTCACAGTGAATACAATCAAACCTATACGATTATCTTTGATCCAGTGGAATGTACTCTTCCTTTTTCGTGTATATGTTCTTGTAAGCCGGCCGTATGATCTTTCCCCCGCTTACAATCTCTTCGATGCGGTGCGCTACCCATCCCGAGATGCGGGCTATGGCGAAGATCGGAGTATAGAGGGCTCCCGGAATGTTCAACATCTTGTACACGAATCCAGAAAAGAAATCCACGTTCGGAGCAATGGGCTTGTCCGAATTCTTTTCCTCCTTGAACGCCTGGGGAACCAGCCGTTCGATCCGTTCGTACAGGTCGAGCTCTTCCGTATACCCCAGTTCCTGGGCCAGTACCCTTGCTTTTTCCTTTAGAAGAAGTGCTCGCGGATCGGAGAGGGTATACACAGCGTGGCCCATTCCATAGATGAGCCCACTCCCGTCCCCTGCTTCTCTTCGGAGAATCTTCTTCAAGTACGAGAGCACTTCTTCGTCATCCTTCCAGTCTTTCACGTTTTTCTCGATGTCTTCCATCATAGCCATCACCCGGTTATTGGCTCCTCCGTGCTTTGCCCCTTTAAGAGAGCCAAGGGCTGCGGCTACCGCTGCATATGTATCCGTGGCTGCGGAGGATACTACCCGGATAGTGAAGGTAGAGTTGTTTCCTCCTCCGTGCTCCGCGTGGAGAATCAGAGCAAGATCCAGAATCTCCGCTTCCAATCGGGTGTATTTGGAATCGGGACGGATCAGGAGTAGAAGATTTTCCGCGGTGGATAGATCTTTATGGGGAGCATGAAGGTAGAGACTTTCGCCAAAGTAGTAGTGTTGCCGAACCTGGTAAGCATACGCAACCATCGTGGCAAAACGGGCGATCAATTCGATCGATTGCCTCAGGATGTTTCGTAGGGAATAATCCTCTGCATTAGGATCGTAACTGTAGGAGGCAAGTACGCTCCGGGCCAACTTGTTCATGATATCTGGACTCGGTGCTTTCAGGATCATGTCTTCGAAGAAGCCATTGGGAAGGGTGCGGAGTTCTCCCAAAATCTTCTGGAAATCGGCTAATTCTTTTTGATTCGGGAGCTTGCCGAATATCAGAAGAAAACTCACCTCCTCGAATCCAAAGCGGTTCTCCCTGTAGCATCCCGCTACCAGATCCTCCACATCGTAACCCCGGTAGTACAGCTTCCCTGGTACAGGTACTTTCTCGCCCTCATCCAGGATATACCCATGGACGTTACCGATTTCTGTCAGCCCTACGAGGACACCCGTGCCGTCCTCGTTACGAAGACCCCGTTTGACATTGTACTTGGAGTATAAGGCTGGATCGATCTTGTTTCGAGTTTCCACGATCGGTGCATAGGAGTCCAGGAACCGTTCTACTATCTTCTCCATTAGACACCTCTTTGTATAAATATAGAATATTGATTACATAAATATACTATTTTATCCTGTTTGTAAAGGGGACATTGAGAATATTTACAGATCTGTCGATGGTGTTAGTTCTGTTGACGAAGTAGCGGAGGGGAGCTTCTCCACGTAGACCTCGTGGATCCTGCGTCCTGCCCGAATCCCTTTCTGCTCGAATGCGGTTTTTGGTCTCCAGGGAATGGGAGGGGCGAAGGTATTGTAGGAATTCCTTAATAGAGGGCATTTGGATACTTCATCGAGGATCCAGAGAGCATAATCCTCCCAATCGGTTACCAGATAGAGGTAAGCCCCTGCTTTCATCCGGGAAGCTACAAGGGTCAGGAACTCTTTCGTGATCAACCTGCGTTTATGGTGCCGCTTCTTGGGCCAGGGATCGGGAAAGAAGATGTGCACCCCATCGAGGGATTCCTGAGGGATCATTTCCTGCAAAACCAGGATCGCATCGGCCTGGATGATCCGCACATTGGAAAGTTCCCTCTTCCTGATTTCCAAAAGGAGTTTTCCCACTCCCGGCGTATGCACCTCGATTCCGAGGAATCCCACCCCAGGCATCTTTTCGGCCAGTTGGGCAGTCGCTTCCCCCATGCCGAACCCAATCTCCAGCACTACCCGTTCCTGCTCGGGGAAGAGAGTGGGAAAATCGAGGAGCTTTCCTTCCCCATAAGAAATACAGTAGGTATCCTTCAGTTCCGTATAAGCTTTTAACTGGGCTTTTGTGATCTTCCCCTGCCTGAGAACATAGCTTCGAATGTGATGCATGGATCCCTCCTACAGCAGTACGGATAACCGGTCCCGGATGAACTCACTCTTTTCTTTCAAACCGATCAGGTGAGTTTCTATGAGCAGTACAGTGGGACGCTTAGGGTCCAGTCGAACCCGGCCTCGACTTTCTTTGATCAATTTCAGGATCCTGTCTACGGAAACTTTCGCGACTTTCGAAAATTCGACTTCCAGGATCCCTCCTCGTTCTCGCATGGAAGAGATGTAGAGCTTTCGGCAAAGAATCCGGATCTCTGACAGGCAGAGCAAGCTCTGCACTTCCTCTGGCAGGGGACCGAACCGATCCATCAATTCATAGGTAATGGATTCCAGTTCTTCTTCCGAACCCACAGCCGCGATCTTCTTGTACACTTCCATCTTTTGCTCGGGTTCCGCTACGTAGGAATCGGGAATGTATCCTGTGTATTCCAGATCGAGGAAGGGTTCGGGCGGTTCTTCTTCCCTGCGTCCTTCCAGTTCACGGATCGCCTCGTCCAGCAAGCGGAGGTACAGATCGAATCCTACGCTTCCGATATCTCCACTCTGCTCCTTTCCCAGCAGGTTCCCTGCACCCCGCACCTCTAAATCCTTCAACGCCACCTTAAAGCCGGAGCCTAATTCCGTATGATCCGATATAATCTGGAGGCGCTTCATCGCCAATTCCGAAAGCACCCGATCCGCAGGGTAGAAGAGGTATGCGTACGCAAGCCGGTTGGACCGCCCTACCCTGCCACGCAGCTGGTACAGCTGGGAGATCCCGTACATGTCGGCCCGATCGATGATGATGGTATTCACGTTGGGGATATCGATCCCGTTCTCTATGATGGTGGTGGAAATGAGCACATGGTACCCTCCGTGGATGAACCGATGCATCACATCCTCCAGCTCTTCCGGAGGCATCTGTCCATGCACCACCCCCATAAGGGCTTCCGGTACCAGCCGTTCCAGGAACCGCTGAACCTCTTCCAGAGATTCTACCCGGTTATGGAGGTAGAACACCTGCCCTCCCCGTTCCATCTCCCTCCGAATGGCTTCTGCGACGGCTTCCTCGGAAAACTCGCCGATATGAGTTTCGATGGGCATTCTGTCATGGGGCGGGGTACGGAGTATAGACATGTCCCGGATCTTCATGAGGGACATGTGGAGGGTTCTTGGAATCGGTGTGGCGGTGAGGGTGAGGCAATCCACATTCGTTTTCAATTGTTTAAGCCGTTCTTTGTCCTTTACACCGAACCGTTGTTCTTCGTCGATTACCAATAGACCCAGATCCCGAAATGCCACATCTTTCTGGAGAATTCGATGGGTGCCGATGAGGATATCCACCTTTCCTTCCTGAAGCATCTTGAGAGTTTTCTTCTGCTCAGCTTTATCGATAAATCGGGATAGCATTCGGATAGAGATGGGGTAGTTTCGCATCCGTTCCTGAAAGTTTTCGTAATGCTGCTCTGCCAGGATGGTGGTAGGAGCCAGGACAGCCACCTGTTTTCCCCCCAGCACCGCTTTGAAAGCAGCCCGGATGGCAATCTCTGTCTTTCCATACCCCACGTCCCCGCAAACGAGGCGATCCATGGGGAAGGGTTGTTCCATATCGGCCTTCACTTCTTCGATGCACCGGAGCTGGTCCTCTGTTTCCTCATACGGAAAGGCTGCCTCGAACTCTACCTGCCATTCCGTATCTCTGGGAAACGCATACCCCTGGATGGTTTTCCGCCGGGAGTATAGTTCCAACAGTCCCTTTGCAATATCCTCTACCGATTTCTTTACACGGTTCTTCCGGGTTTCCCATCCTTTCCCTCCGATTTTATCCAGCCTCGGTTCATTGCCCTGGTTACCAATGTACTTTTGAACGAGGTTTACCTGTTCAATAGGAATGTAGATGTACTCCTCGTTCGCATACTCCAGGTGGATGTAATCCCGTTCTGTTCCTCCCGCCTTCATCCGCTGAATTCCTAGAAATTTTCCGATACCATAGTTCACATGGACTACGTAATCCCCCGGAGAAAGTTCGATAAAGGTATCGATGGCCTGTCCAATGGCAGTCTTTACTGATTTGGGTACCCGCTTCCTCCTTCCGAAGAGTTCGTTCTCATGGATCACTACCAGTTTGAACCCTCCAAAGGAGAAACCCGAAGAAATACCTGCCGGAAGGATCGTTACAGCCAGGCCTTTCAGGATGTGGTTCAACCGTTCGGCCTGAGCCTCTGTATCGGCAAACAGGTATACCGTGTACCCGGAAGCGATGAAATTCGAAACCTCCTCTTTGAAAAAAGTGATATTCCCGAAGAAAGACCGGGGAGGATCGTTCCGTAGGGGGATGTATGTAACTGTTTCTTCCGGCTTCAGCAAGGTAACCCTGACCTTCTGGTTGATGGATTGTTCGAGGGTGGAAAATTCGAACAGTAACCGGTCGGGTCTGGGTACATGGCGATTCACCCGGGCCTTTCGGTACAGCCCATCAAACTCCTTTTTTAGGGTTTCAGCTCCGGTTTGTAACCGTTCATACTCCGACAGCCAGAGGATACTGCCTCGAGGAAGATAATCCCACAGACTTGCGGGAGTCTCGAAAGCGAGGGGATAGAACAGTTCTTCACCTTCCGAAGCTTCCGTTAGGGAACGAAGGATCCTTTCTCCTTGATTTTCCATCTCGGGTAGTTCGGTTAGTTTCTTCTGTAGAACCTCCAATCTATCGGGAGTCCACAGAACCTCCCGTCCCGGGTGGAGGATTACTTCGTGGATCGATCGAAGGGTGCCCTGAGTTTCTGGAGAAAAGGTACGGATTTCTGCGATGGAATCGAATTCGAGGAGGATGCGGTACGCTTCCTCGTGTCCGGGTAAGTACACATCCAGCACTTCCCCCCGGAGAGCGAACTCCCCATGGACCGACACCCTGGGAACCCGCAGGTATCCGTAGGAGGCAAGCATGGTGGCCAATCCCTGGGGGTCGATCCGTTGACCCTTCCGCAAGGGGACAAGTTTCCCTTCCAGGTACGATCGTTCGGGTAAAGGTTGAAGGAAGGCTCTTAGGGATGTTACTACAACCCCTTTCGAAAGAATAGGAAGGTCCACCAGGACCTTTACCCTCTGTCCGAATACAGGGGCATTGGGACTCACCCCTTTGTAGGGGATGGTTCCCCAGGAGGGAAAGAACCGGGTGGGCACATCAAACCGTTCCAGATCTTCCACCAGGTTCATGGCCTCCTGCTCTGTGGGCAGTACAACAAGGTGAGATTTACCGAGGGCAAGGACAGTTTCCCGCAAAAGGAGGGCAAAGAAACTTCCCTGGGGCCCATACAGCACCTGGGGAAAGGATTCAGTCCGAAGGTGTTGGAGAAACGAGCGAAAAGGTTCGAAGGCATTGAGCTTTCTGGAGAAAGCAGTTAAGAATAATGTTATCATAAGGGTTGCCGACAATTAAAAAGAATATGCGCGCGAAACAGTTGGGAACATCCCTATGGATTCTCCTCTTCCTTATCCTGGGAATGGGAAATCTATCGGCGGAGATTGTATGCACTATCCGGTATTATGACAAGAAGGTCTACTACCCGGAAAGCGATATCGAACTGAAGGTTACTCTTACAAACTTATCTCCCAACCCCTACCTTTTTCGGATCTCGGAGAACCGGGCTTTCAGTGTATCCTTCGAGGTGAGGAACTTGAAGAACCAGCTTCTTCCCTGGGCGCAGAAGTTTACTGTCCAGCGAAACTCACAGGTGCCCGTTCTCTTTCGAGACCTTTCTCTGGAACCAGAAGAGGAGTATTCCTTCCGGGTGAACCTGAAAGATTTCGTCCAGATCAGCGAACCAGGTACCTACACCGTGCAGGCACTGTTCTACCCTCGGTTGTACGGGAATCCCAGGACAGAAACGGTGGCATCCAACGTTCTTACCCTGGTGGTAAGACCTTCGGTGGCCGGTTTGGAAGCGGTGAAAGAGCAGATAGATTTCCAGGTGGGGGAGTTTCTAAAGCAGGCCGCTTTACCTCCTGATGAGGTTGTGAAGTACGTTTTGACCGCCCGACAGAGGAGCGAATGGAACAAGTTCTTTCTATACATAGATCTGGAGAGTCTATACCAGAGAAGTCCTGAGGGTGCGAGAAGGTACAAGTACCTTTCGGAAGCAGAGAGAATCGAAACGCTGAAGAGATTTCGACAGCAACTTACCGAATCGATTGTTGACGAAGATATCCTCATGATTCCCAGCGAGTTCGAGATCCTTAAAACTACCTATACCCCCCGAGAAGCGGTAGTGGAAGTTCTGCAAAAATTTGCACAGAAAGGCTTCAAAGAAGTAAAACGGTACACTTACTACCTCTATCGGAAGAACGATATCTTGTTGATCTACAACTATGAAACCCGGAACCTCGGTACAGAATGAATTGGGAGATCAATGAAAGTACTCCTCATCTGTGAAAGAGAAAAAGTAAAGGACCGATTGGTAACCGCCCTTTCTGGATACGATGTAGAAGTAATTTGGTACCGGGATCCGATCAAGGCGATGGATAACATAGAGGAAACGGATCCAGATACAATTGCCCTTTCTGCGGCCGATTTCCCTCGACACTGGAAAGTGTTTCTTGCTTTTCTAATGGGCACCTATGCAAAGGCAGTTGCCGTGTTCCTGTTGATCGATGATACCTTCGACCAGGAAGAGAGATCCAAGGCAGAAGCCCTGGGGATCCAGGGGATTTTCAATGAAGATTTCGCTATGGATGAGGAATGTAAAGCCCTTGTTGAATTGTTACATCCTCCTTTGAAGGAGAAGGAAGGAAAAGGAGAGGCTCTTCCAGAGGAGCCCAGCTTTGAACCTGGCCCAAACGATAGGATTGAACTACTGTTCTTACATCCTGAAAACTTTAGCCTTATAGAGGGGAGGGTTATTCGCATCGGGAAGGACACCCTCTGGTTCGCTCCCTATAAAAGAGAAAAAACGACCGACCTTTCCCCTCCCCTGGTGCTACCTGCCTGTTCTCTCCGTATTGGTAGTACCCTCCATACGATCGATATGGAACTACTGGAGAATCGAGAACAGTTGATCCTCCGTTTCTTTACCATGCCTCCAGAATTGAAAGAACGGTTCTAGTTGACTAACTGATGATATAGGGTAAATTTATCTTTAGTATGCCACAGACGAAGTATCTCGAAGAATTACCCACACTGGATGTCATCAAGTTCGACCCTTCCAGACGGTATAGGGAGGAGGGAGTCCTTTATGCAGGAACCCCGAGAAAGCATCCGTATGACCACAATAAGATCATCCTGCTTCAATCCCCCTTTACTTCGGAAGCAGTGTTCTTCGAATTCAAGGTAGCGGACATCCTTTACATAGAGGAACTTCCCTCGATAGTTACCCAACAGGGGGAAACCATCAAAATGGTAAACCTCTGGATCAAGAAGGGGGCTCTGGGATTACGTTTCCAGGCCTTCTATGTAGGGGCCCCTTCGTAGAGGGCCTTGGGATCCGTTCATGAACTTGCAAGATAAGCAGACTCCAGAACCTAACCGCCCCACCCCGAAATATGTAGAAAACCAGAATGGTAATCTTCAATGTGTTCTCTGCCCCCATCAGTGTACTCTTGCGGAAGGGAAAACAGGAATCTGCAGGGTTCGAAAAAACGAAGGGGGAAGGATGGTTCTTCCCTTCTATGGAGTATTGAGTTCCGTCGCAGTGGATCCCATTGAAAAAAAACCCCTGTACCATTTCTATCCAGGGTCCTCGATCTTTTCTGTAGGGTTCTATGGGTGTAATTTCCGGTGTCCTTTCTGCCAGAACTACACTATATCTCAATACACAGAGGAGTCTGGCCATAGAATCCCGCCCACTAAC
>CALKLC010000033.1 GCA_937991975.1 uncultured Spirochaetales bacterium
TAATCCCGGGGCAACAGCCCTGAAAGCCGCTTTTTATCCTGCAGATACCGACTACAGGTACTTCGTGCTGAAGGATCGAGAAGCTGGGAGGCATTATTTTTCCAGGACCCTGCAGGAGCATATGCAGGCCAAGGTTGTGTATCTCAAGAGAATACAACCGGGAAGCTAGGAATGGGTATTCCTGAATCCATTATTCAACAGATCGTGGCAAAGGTCGATTTTCTCGAACTGGTGGGGCAGTACACTTCCCTCCAGCGGGTGGGAGATCGGTATCGGGGTCTTTGCCCCTTCCATCAAGAGAAAACTCCCTCGTTCTACGTACAACCGGATAAACGTCTCTTCTACTGTTTCGGATGTGGAAAGGGTGGGAACCTTTTTCAATTTGTCATGGAAACAGAACACCTGACGTTCCCGGAAGCTGTACGGAAATTAGCTGAAAAAGTAGGGATCCGGGTGGATCCGGATGATGAACAAAGCCTGGAAAAGGGAAGAAAACAGGATGCCCTTCTGCATCTCTTAAAGAGGGTAGCGGGAAGCTTTCACTATATCCTGATGCATTCATCCAGAGGAGTTACTGCTCTTCAGTACTTGCGAGAGCGGGGACTGGAGGACTCTATTATCTCAAAGTTTCAGTTAGGGTATGCCCCTCCTGACCCGTACTGGCTCAAGAAATTCCTTGAAAAAAAGAATTTTTCCGCCGAATTTTTACAGGAGTCGGGCCTATTTACCCATCGAAATCCCAATAGGGCATTCTTCGTCGATAGAGTCATGTTCCCCATCCATTCTTCCCAGGGAGACGTTATTGCCTTTGGAGGACGGATCCTTTCCGGAGAGGGACCCAAGTACCTCAATTCTGCCGAGTCTCACCTTTTTCGGAAAGGGGAAACCCTCTATGGATTTTATCAGGCTCGGGATGAGATTCGCAGAACAAAAACCGTCGTGTTGGCCGAAGGCTATATGGATGTCCTTGCACTCCATCAGGCGGGTGTAGAGACGGCTGTTGCGCCACTGGGTACGGCTCTCACCCCCCTTCAAGTTCGCTTATTGAAGAGGTTTGCCGATCGGGTAATCCTGTTCTTTGATCAGGATGAAGCGGGGTTGCAGGCAATCCGCAGGGCAGCAATCCTATGCGAGCAGCAAGAGTTGGAACCATTTGCCGTACGAGCGGAAGAGTATCCTTATAAGGATCCAGCTGATTTTATCCAGAATGGACAAAAAGGTGAGTTGCAAAAGATTGTAAAATATCCTATACCTATACTTGAGTTTTTATTGAAAAAAATCTCTTTAAAAAAGGATACTGCAACGCATCCGGGCAATCTGTTGAAAGTGGAGGATCTATTTCCGTATATTGAAAGTATGGTATCAGAGGTAAGACGGGAAGGTGCGTTTGCTCAAATAGCAGACGTTCTCGAATTGGATCGCGAATCTATCCGGAAAGATTTTCACAGAAGGAAGTGGATCCCTGCTCCAAGGATGGAGGGACAGGAGGAAAAAAAACCAGAAGTCGTTCAACGAACTCCAGAGCTGGTCCTGATGATCCTCTCGATGGAGAGCCGGAAGAACTTCGAGGAGATCCGATCTCGCATTACGCTGGATGATTTTGAGGATCTTAGAGGTAAGGAACTATATATTACCCTGGAAGAAATGTACCGGCAAGAGGAATGGTCTGTCGATCGAGTGTTGCAGAGTATTTCTGATGAGGCATTGAAAGATTTCGTGTTAAGCAAACTAATTTCTTCGGAGTTCAAGACGAATCAGGAAAAGCTGATAAACGATAGCGTATTGTTCTTGAAAAGACGAAACTTAGAACGAGAACGTAAACAAGTATTGAAAGCCATTCAACGATGCGAGAAAACGAACCAGGGCGAGGAATTGTCCCGCTTGCTGGAAAAGAAGATGTACCTGGATGGAGAACTGGAAAAACTGAGGGCTGTGGAGAATGAGTGAACTGGAAAAAGACCCTGCCATCATAAAATTACTGGAGTACGCAAAACATAAGAAAACGATCAGTTACGATGAAGTGCAGGATTTTCTCCCGGATGCTATCGTAAACTCGGAAAAGATGGATGAGATCATCGCCCTCCTGTCGGAACATAATATCCATCTGGAGGAGGAAGACGTTTCGTTAGAAGAGCTGGAAGAACCGATCAAGCTCGATAAAAAGAAGAAACTTATCTATAAAGACAAGGAAGCGGTAATCGATGATCCCATTCGATTGTATCTCCGAGAGATTGGGAAGGAAAATCTCCTGACTGCTGAACAGGAGGTAGAGTTATCCAAACAGATGGAGGAAGGTGAAAACATCATAAAGGAAGTGATCAAACAATCCTCCATGCTGATTCCGGAATTCTATCAGCTAGCTCAAAGGGCTTTCTCGAAGAAGGATCCGAGGGAAATGAATCTTTCGAAAAAAGAAGTGAGCGAATATCTGGCGGAACGGAGACGGCTGATCCAATGCTACCGCGAACCATTGAGAGAGATACTTCCAGAGCTGAAGGCTTATATAGAATCAAAGAGGAATGTTCTGGCCCATGGGGGTAACATCTGGGAGGATGAGGAACTGGTTCGTAAGCGGGAACATTTGAAAACATTCCTAAAAAACGTAGACATCCACCAGGAAGAGATCCTCCAATTTTCCGAGAAGTTCATTGTTGCAGCGAAAAAAATCAAGAAGTACCGTAAAGACCAGGAAAAGATCGAAAAACGTTTGAAAGTGACCAATGTACGGGATCTTCGGGCGTTGGGCCGGGGGCTCACCTTGCCGGACAAAAGAATGAGAATCGAAGAAGATCTCGGAATGTCTGCCGATCAGATCAAGGAAGAGATTCGTCAGATTCAGCTTACGGAAAAAAAACTAAAGAGTCTGGAGGTGGAATTCGAAGAGCCGGCCAATACGATCCTCAAGATGGCCAAAGAGATCCTGCGGGGCAAAACCATGATGCAGACGGCAAAGGATCGTCTCATCAAAGCGAACTTGCGGCTGGTGGTTAGCATTGCCAAGAAGTATACCAACCGGGGGCTGCACTTTTTCGATCTTGTGCAGGAAGGAAACATTGGATTGATCAAAGCGGTGGAAAAGTTCGAGTACCGCAAAGGGTACAAATTCTCTACCTACGCTACATGGTGGATTCGGCAGGCAATTACCCGAAGTATCTCAGACCAGGCCCGTACTATTCGAGTTCCCGTCCACATGATCGAACAGATCAACAAGGTTGTGCGGGAATCGAGGCAACTCATGCAGGTCTTAGGCAGAGAGCCCACGGATGAGGAGATTGCAGAAAGGTTAGGATGGTCGGTTTCTCGTGTAAAATCGGTGAAGAATGTTGCGCGGGAGCCTATTTCCCTCGAGACTCCCATCGGAGAAGAGGAAGATTCACTCCTGGGAGATTTTATCGAGGATAAGGATGTGGAGAATCCTTCTACTCAGACTGCTTTCACCCTTCTGCAGGAACAACTTAGGGAGGTACTGGCCACTCTTCCTCCCAGGGAACAGGAAGTCCTTAAGATGCGGTTTGGATTGGATGATGGATATTCCTTGACTCTGGAAGAGGTGGGGTTGTATTTTAACGTAACTCGAGAACGGATTCGCCAGATAGAAGCTAAAGCGTTGCGTCGGCTCAGACATCCGAAACGAAGTCGCAGGTTGAAAGATTACCTAGACCACTAAACTTTAAAACAGATAAAGAGGGGATGCATGGTTCAAGAAGTATTCGATAAACTGAGGAGCTTGCAGGAAATTCTATCTGCAAAGTACTCTCTTGAAAAGGAAATTCAGGAGACTCCCAAGGCTTTGGCCACCAAGACAGAAGTGGTAGCTCGGCTGAAAAAATCCTATATCGAAAAGAACGAACAGTACGAGGCGACAAAGCAGCGAATCAAAACCCTTCGGGAAAGGATGCTGGAAGCGGAGCAGAACCGTGAAAAACTCGAATCCCAGATGGACTTGATCAAGACCCAACGGGAATACGAGGCGTTGGACAAGGAAATACGGGATGCGGCGGACAAAGAGCTTCAATTCCGGCGAGACCTGCAGAAAGAGGAAAAAGTACTGGAGGAAATGCGGTATGCGCTGGAGCGGGAAGAATCGTTGATCAAGGAACAGGAAGAAGAGCTAAGGCAAGAACAGGAAAAAATTCGCTCGGAGATCGAAAAAAGGCAGGAACAGCTGAGACTGCTGGAAGAGCAAGAGAAGGGGATCATCCCAGGACTGGATCCAGAGATGTTATTCAAGTTCGAGCGAATCATTCGAAGCAAATCGGGATTGGGAATCGTTGCATTGAAAAGGGGAGTATGTTCCGGCTGCCACATGATCCTCCCCATGCAGTTCGTAAACGAGGTTAGAAGCGGAAAGTCCATTCTTTTCTGCCCGTACTGCAGCCGCATTCTTTTCTATGAGGAAGAGGGGGAAGAGCCGTACCTGGTGGAAGTAGTTGGGGAGCCAATCTTCGATATCGATGATATCGACATGGAAGAAGGGATAGAGGAAGAACTGGAAGAAGAGGAAGAACTGGAAGAAGAAGAGTTCGAAGAGGTAGGGGAAGAAGAAGAGTTGGAAGAAGAGGAAGAAGAGGAAGAAGAACTTCTAGACGAAGAAGAAGACGAAGAGACAGAGGAAGAAGACGTATAAAGTTGGCATAATTACTCTACCATTCAGTATATTATGTTTAGGCAGGTCAGACCGTCGCCCCGAAAGGGGAGGAAAGTCCGGGCTCCGTAGAGCATGGTACCGGGTAATACCCGGACACCCGTTCTGGGTGATAGAAAGTACCACAGAAAACAAACCGCCTGCGGTGAGGAACTCCTCACCGCAGGTAAGGGTGAAAAGGTGGTGTAAGAGACCACCGCTTCGATGGCAACATCGGAGGCGCGGCAAACCTTACCAGGAGCAAAGTCAAGAAGCGGAGAGGTGCTCCCTCGATATCCGCGGGTAGACTGCTTGAGGGTTTCGGAAACGGAACTCCCAGATAGATGGCGGTCCCAGACAGAACCCGGCTTATCGGCCTGCCTTTTTTATGGAATGAAGCCATGGAGGTGGCGGGAATCGAACCCGCGTCCTGGAATGGATACGTCAAGTCTTCTACAGGTTTATCCGGTTCTCTAATTTATGGGACAGAGCCAAGCGAACCGGAGGCTTGCATCTGTCCTTAGTCCGAATAGGTTCTCTCCCATGGTTCGGACCCCATGGTTGAAGAGTCTTGGTTTCTTGCAGGTTCTCGGATCCTCAAGACCGCGTACCCGGAACCCGTAGCAGCAAGCTTACGCTGCCGCTAGTTGATAATCTGCTTCGTTGGCAGTTATTTTTGTTTGCCGTTTTTAGGAGTTCGGCCCTCCACCTGCAACCTGACACACCTTCATCCCAGTCGAAACCGGTGCACCCCCTTCACTCGATCTTTCTATAAAAATACCTAAAAATAATAGTCCTGGCAATCCTGACTACCGAATTTTGAACTCTCGTTCTGTTTCCCGTCGAACATCCCGTTCTTTGATTGCTTCCCGTTTATCGGAGAGTTTCTTTCCCTTGCATACACCCAGTTCAAGTTTTACCCTTCCATTCTTTAAATACACTTTAAGAGGCACAAGGGTGTATCCCTTTTCATCTACTTTTCGAGCCAGGCGTTTGATTTCCTGTTTATGGGCCAGAAGTTTTCGCTCGCGATCGGGAACATGGTTGTGGATATTCCCCTGTTCATAGGGTGTCACATGAAAACCGATCAACCAGAGTTCCCCGTCCTTGATCTTCCCATAAGAGTCGGAAAAGGAGAAGTTCCCCTTTTTAATAGATTTCACCTCTGTTCCCTGAAGGGCTATCCCGCATTCGACGGACTCATCGATGGTATACTGAAACCGCGCCTTTCTGTTTTCGGCCAGCACTTTGATCGATTCCATATAGAATCTCTCCTCTATTTGGGAATCGCTTTGATTCTGAAACCTAGATAGGGGGTGCACCAGGTGGGCGGTTGAGAACCCCGGGTAGATACCGTAATCGTGTCAGGAGAGTTGATGTAGCTCCCTCCTTTGACAATTTTCTCTGCTCCTCTTTTAAGGGAAACTTCTGGAAAAAGGTCTTGCAAAGGGGCAAACCAGGTATCAGTCCATTCCCACACATTTCCCAGCATGAACCGTAATCCCCATCTACCTTTATCCCCGAGGTGAACAGGCTTGAGTTCAGAGGGGAAAAAGAAGGGGGTGGAATCCGTATTCAAGGTAGCGGCCCATTCCCACTCTTCCTCCGAGGGGAGATCGAAACGGTAGGCAGGATATTTCGTCTGCAGCCACTGGCAGAAAGCTTTGGCAGCAAAGTAGGAGATCTCTCGAACCGGCAGGGAAGGGTGAGGTGGCTCACTAGAATTGTTCCAGGAGGACAGATAGCCATCATCCACCAATCCCTGTTTTTTTAGAGTTTCCCGTGCGGAGGGAGCCCAGGCAGGTGTTTCTTGTAGAAACGTGGAGAACTGTTCTTCCGTTACCTCAGTGGAAAGAAGAAAGAAAGGTGAAATTCGTACCGGGTAGGGCATGAACAAGGATTCGGCAAATGCTCCCGATTCTGCTTTCATTGCCCATCCTTTATGGTAGGCCCCTTCCGGGATCGGGATGAACTCCATTCCCCCGATTCGTATAGGGGATGGTTTCCCTGCAGGCATAGGGGGGGGGAGGGATCTCGATTTTCTCTCTCTGGATATATCTTCCAATCTTCGGGCAATCACAGGATGGTTTTTCAGGGTACTGGAACTGGAAGGAGGCAATACAAATGAAAACCAGTACAGGGTATTCGGTTGATCATTTAAAAGAGCGGCAAAGAATTTCAGCACTTCCAGGAAGGATCGATGGGTGAGCACCTTCCCATTGGACTGGACCAGTGAAAGGGCTCCAAGGAAATCTTTGAATACCCCTTCGCTGTTGATCTGGGGAAGGCACTGCAGAAAGAATTTGTTCCATGTTTCTGGAGGTACAGGATAGTCTTTGCTTGAGCGGGTTAGGTCAGATGCAAGATTCCGAAGGATCGGAGGATACGGGCGTATGGAAGTCGGACTTTCGGCTAATACCCAGGAAGTCAATTCATCGTATGCCCCGGAGAATAGGATATCGGAAGATGTAAGTTTCAGGGGAACTCGAACTTCCATTTTTCTGGGAAAGAATAAACTTCCCACTATTCTTCTCTCTACAGCGATTGTTTGCGTTACAGGGAAGAATCCCACTTTTCGGATTTGTAAGGTATGGGAACCTGCCTTGAGGAATGTTGTAAGGGGAGAGGATCCCAAACGTACATTGTCTATATACACGGAAGCCCCTTCCGGCACCGTATGGATCGTTACCTGGGAGCCCCCATGGTAAAGGCCAGGAAAGATGAGTAGAAAGAACAGGATCAACCCAAACCCTATTCCATAGAACAATCCGATATAGTGTGTGGGCTGCATTCCCCACAGAGGTTTCAATTTTACTCCCTGGTTTTCTTCGGGGGGGCTCTTCGGTTTCCCTTTCCGCATGGGGGTGCATTATAGGATTCCCTCCCTCTATTGTCAATGTTCGTGAATTTTGATAGCTTCCCGTACTATGGAACGATTCCTCCAGAGACTCCTATCCTTCACTGAATGGTACCTTACCCGACGGAAACAGCGGATCCAGAAAAAAAAGGAGGCCCAGGCAAAGAAACACCCTGTGGTGGACTGGTTAGAAGCGTTCCTTTGGGCCGCTTGCATGGTGTTGCTGATCAATCAATACCTGATCCAGGCTTATCAGATTCCATCTGGATCCATGATGGATACCCTTCTCATCAACGATCGAATTTTCGTGAACAAGGTGATCTTTGGCCCTGAACTGCTGCCCGGGTGGGGCAAACTCCCGGGTCTGGCCGAACCTGAACGGGGAGATGTAATCATCTTCGAAAATCCTTCGTATCTCTCTCGCGGGCCCCTCTTCGATATCCTGCAGAGAATCCTTTACATGTTAACCCTTTCCTTCGTCGATATCGATAAAGATGAAGCAGGAAGACCGAAAGCTCATTTCCTGATCAAGCGAGCTGTGGGGATGGGGGGAGATCGAATCCGGATGAGGGAAGGAAATCTGGAGATCCTCCCTCCGGGAGAGGAACGATGGTACCCGGAAGGGGAGTTCCAACAACTATCCCGGGTCCAGTACCCGGTAAAACGACTGATATCTCCTGATCTGTATGGTAAATTACGTCTGGCAGGGATAGGGATTGCCCATCAGGACATGCGTTTGCCGCTGGATCCTGCATGGGTAGAAGCCATACAGCAAGTTCAACAGGCCGAATACCTGGATGGCTTTGCCTTTGATGAGGTTCGAACAAGAGCATTGTACGGGATGAATCCCCATGTTCGGCGGTACGGGATGCGGTGGAGAACCCATGAAGTAGGATACTACATTCCCGAGGGGTATCTTCTGCCTCTGGGAGACAACCGGGACAATTCTCGGGATGGTCGCTATTTCGGCCCCATAAGAGTTCGGAAAGTGTTGGGACAGGCAATGCTCCGGTATTGGCCTTTGGGTCGATTGGGGCCGATTCATTAGGAACATGAAAACGAGAAGGTTCGAGTACAGATTCTACCGGGACCGCCATCCCCTTCTTTCCAAAATACGAAAAGGCATAAAGGTTCTATTGCTCTTATTTATAGGGTATGTGGCGATCTTTACCTTTCTAATCCAGACATACCGGATCGATTCCATAGCTATGATGCCTGCCTACCAACCGGGGGATAGAGTTATTGCGTCCCCTTTGCCCCTCGGCGCACCGATTCCCTTTACTCACCTTCGACTTCCCGGCTTTTCCCACCTGCGCAGGGGGGATGTGGTGATTCTTTCTCCCCCATACAGTGAGAATGAATCTTTTATAGGCAAGGGGATCCGCTGGATCACTGGATTTTTTACCTTTCAGCATACCTGGGAAACGAAGAAGCCTGCCGATTGGCTTCGGCCGATGGTGATAAAACGAGTTGTAGGACTACCGGGCGATACTATACGTGTACGAAACCTGGAGATCCTCATTAAACCACGGGGTACGGCGGATTTCGTTTCTGAGTTCTCCCTCGCTATACACCCTTATGCCATCGAGAAGGAACCCTCCCCCGCGGGAGACTTCACCGAAGAGCTCTACCGGATGGAGGCAGAGGAAATCTCTTTGCGGGAGGATGAATACTTCGTGGTTTCCGATCATCGATCCGTAGCCCTCGATTCCAGGGTATGGGGTGCGGTGCGCTGGGAACAGATCCGTTCCAAAGTGCTCTTTGTGTACTGGCCTCTCTCGAACACCAGACATTGATTCCTGTCAGTACGAAGCAATCCATGGAAAAAACTGCATTTCCCTTAGGCTCCTGTCCGGTTCCCCTTTCCCTCTATTTTCATATTCCCTTCTGTAGATCAAAGTGTGACTATTGCGATTTTTTTTCTATGCCGGGAATCACAGAACCTCTTATGGAAGCAGTGTTAGAGGAAGAGATCCGCCGGATGGATGTTTACCTTTCTGTTCTAAGGCCCCCTTCGATAGATACCCTCTACATTGGAGGGGGGACTCCCAGTATAGTTCCTCCCTATCTCCTTGGACGGTTTTTGGAACGAATCTTTGTCCGTCTACCCAATACCCCTAAAGAAAGCACCATCGAGGCAAATCCCGAATCCCTTTCGATAGAGTTCCTCGATGTGATACGAGGATTCCCCATCGATCGGTTGAGTGCAGGCATACAAACCTTTCAAGGCTCTTTCTTCGAAAGATTCCATAGGAATAGTTCTCCTGAGATAAATCGAGCTGCCCTAACGCTGGTTAAGGAAGAGTGGGATCGAAGGTTCAGTATAGATCTTCTGTACGGTATTCCAGGAAGCACGGTTCAGGAGGCACTGGCCGATTTGGAGGAAGCGGTTCGATATCAACCGCACCATATTTCTCTCTATCAGCTTACTCCAGAGGAGGATACGAGGTACGGGGAAGCGGTGCAAAAGGGGAAAGTGAAACCCATCTCTTCCTCCCGTGAGGAAAGGATGCGAAGAACCCTGCTCCGGCGAGCAGAGGAGCTTGGATTCCAGCGGTATGAAGTTTCCAATCTGGCCCTTCCGGGTTACGAGTGCAGACATAACCTTCGGTATTGGGAACTACGACCCTATCTAGGAATCGGCCCTTCGGCGGTCTCAACCTTACCAGGGATGGAGACCGGGATTGTACGCCTCACGGAAAAGACTAACCTAAAACAATATAGTGAACCGCATAACATAAAAAACACGACCGAATGGGAGGAGATATCGGCTGCTGTATTCATGAAAGAAGTATTCCTCATGGGGCTACGAACGATCCGAGGGCTTCGGAGGGATTTTTTTCAACGGATATTTGGTGTAACGATAGAAGAGGTGGTGCCCCGTTCGATTCAAAAATATGCACCATATATCGAGCAAAAGGATAAAATTAGTTTTACCCTTACAGAAAGGGGAAGATCATGGCTGAACCGGATCCTTTTGGATCTATTCGATGAAATCGATCAGTATCCTCGTCTTATTCACTGTAATTGGCCTTCTGATTGACACCTGGATTTTTCTTGTGGTATGGTTTTTTACTAATAAACGTTAGTGGAAACGTTAGAGGAGAATACATGTCAGGTCATAGTAAATGGGCCAGTATCAAGCATAAGAAAAGCGCGCAGGATGCAAAACGGGGGCAGATCTTCACGAAATTGATCAAAGAAATCAGTATCGCCGCAAGACTAGGGGGTGGGGATCCCGAGGCCAATCCCAGACTTCGTACCGCCATCCTGAAAGCCAAAGCAGCCAACATGCCAAAGGACAATATCGATCGAGCCATCAAGAAGGGTACCGGGGAACTGGAAGGAGTTGAGTATACAGAGATGACCTACGAAGCCTATGGTCCGGGCGGGGTAGCCATCCTGATCGATGTCCTTACCGACAACAAGAATCGAACGGCAGCGGATCTCCGCTACATCCTGAACCGGGGTGGCGGAAATTTAGGAGAAACAGGTTGTGTGTCGTACCTCTTTAAGCGAAAGGGAATCATCAACTTCGATGCATCCAAATATACAGAAGACCAGCTACTAGAAGTAGCGATCGATGCGGGGGCGGAGGATGTACTTACGACAGGGGATAGCATCGAAGTAACGACAGATCCAGAAGACTTCGAAAAAGTGCTGAATGCTCTCCATAAAGCTGGATTCGAGGAAACCTCGGCAGAAATCACCAAGGTTCCGGAAGCGTATATTACGTTAGATAAAGAGAAAACTGCCAAAGCCCTCAAACTGATCGAACAGTTAGATGATCATGATGACGTACAGAGTGTTTCGAGCAATCTAGATATTCCCGACGACTTCACGATGGAAGAATGAACCGGATCCTTGGGTTAGATCCAGGGTTAGCGGAAACCGGATACGGTATTATCGAAGAACGGGGAGGACGGTACGTTCATATCTGTCACGGTGTCATCTCTACGCCTCCCTCGATGGAATTGGGGCAGCGCCTGGAATCCATCTATCAGCATATCCAGACTTTGATTCGCACCTACCAACCGAAAGAAGCGGGGGTGGAGACTCTCTACTTCGCACGGAATGCTACCAGTGCGATCCCTGTGGCTGAAGCAAGAGGGGTGGCTCTATTGGCACTGGCTCAGGCAGGCCTCGTCACGGGTTCCTATCCTCCGCAGGCGATCAAACAGGCTATTGTGGGACATGGAAAAGCGGAAAAACACCAGGTGCAGGAACTGGTACGGATCCTGTTGGGATTGAATGCAGTACCGAAGCCCGATCATGCGGCCGATGCCCTGGCAGCAGCGATCTGTCATGCCAATACACGGGGGGGCATGATCCATGTATAACAGCATTCGAGGAACCCTGACAGGAAAAGCGGCTACAAGAGTCTTTCTGGAGAACCAGGGAATCGAGTACGAGCTGGAAGTTTCCTTCCATACCGCCAGTGCACTCCCCGAGTTGGGTAGTAAGGTACGACTATTCACATACCTGCACCACCGGGAAGATGTGATGAAACTCTATGGATTCCTCGAAGAGCCCGAAAGGCGATTGTTCCTGGACCTGTTGAGGGTGGATGGCATTGGCCCTAAACAGGCATTACGCATCCTGTCGGGTACTACTGTGGAAGCCTTCCTTCGGATCCTGGAAGCAGAGGATGTGAAGGCCTTAACGCGGATTCCCGGTCTCGGTGTCAAGACAGCCCAGAAGGTGTTACTCTCCTTGAAGGGCAAGATCAACCTGGAAGAAGAAGGGATACCCCGGGAGGAAAAGGAGTTGCACGCGGCTCTGGTGGAGATGGGATTCGAACCGTCCAAAGCAACGGACGCGTTGCGGAGAGCCTTGAAGGAATGCAGGGAAGAGGGCCTGAGCGGGGAATCTCTCGAACGGGAAGCTTTTCGCAGGGCCATCATACTGATGAGCGGGACGAACGGATGAAACGGTTGACCGACAGCGCTTTCGATCAGGAAGAGGATGAAAAGGAATCTTCATTAAGGCCAAAAACTCTCGATGAGTTTCAGGGGCAGGAGGAAATAAAATCCAACCTGGCAGTGTTTATCCAGGCAGCGAGAGAACGGAGGGAATCGATCGATCATATTTTTCTAAGCGGACCACCAGGATTGGGAAAAACCACTCTCGCCGGAATCGTTGCATCCGAAATGGGGGCAGAGTTCAAGGTAACCTCTGCGCCTGCCCTGGAAAAACCGAAAGATCTGGCAGGGATCCTTACCACCCTCGCTCCCGGTTCGGTATTCTTCATCGATGAGATCCATCGCTTGAAACCCTCTCTGGAAGAAATGCTGTATACCGCCATGGAGGACTACGAGATCGATTGGGTCATCGGGCAGGGCCCCTCAGCCCGTTCAATCAGGATCCCCCTACCTCCCTTTACCCTTGTGGGAGCCACTACGAAGGCTGGATTGGTCTCCGGGCCGCTGTACTCTCGCTTCGGCATCTCCATCAGGTTCGATTACTATTCGATTTCCGAACTGGAACAGATCATCCACCGTTCCAGCGAGATCCTTCACATACAGATCGATCCGGATGCTGCCCAGCTCCTGGCCCGGTGTTCCCGTGGTACCCCTCGAATCGCCAACAGGCTACTACGGAGGATGAGGGACTTTGCCCAGGTCCTTGGATCCGGTGTGGTAACCTTCCCTGTGGTATCCGAAGGGTTACAACGACTCAAGATCGATCATTTTGGGTTGGAGAGCCACGACCGGGAGATCCTGCGAGTCATCATCGAACACTACGGAGGCGGACCCGTGGGAGCCGAAACGCTGGCGATTTCCGTAGGGGAAGCGATCGATACGCTGGAAGACTTTTACGAACCCTACCTGATCCAGAGGGGATTCCTCAAACGGACTCCCCGGGGTCGTATGGCCACCCCTCTAGCCTACGAACACCTGGGATTGAAGCGGCCGGATCATGAAAACCAGGGAATTCTTTTTTGATCTCCCCGAGGAGCTGATCGCCCAGTATCCGGCGGCGGAACGAGGAGCCTCCCGATTACTGGTAGTGGATCGATCCAGGGGAGCCTTTCTCGATAGTACCATGCAGGAACTACCCTCTTTCCTTCCTCCATCTTCCCTTCTCGTGTTCAACAATAGCAAGGTCCGGAAGGCCCGCATCTATGGGTTGGATCCACACACAGGGAAGGAACGGGAGTTTCTGTTTCTTCGCTCGGAGGATAGAAGAAGGTGGGAAGTGCTTACCCCGAATGCCCGGCGATTGAAGGAAGGAAGAACCTTCCTGTTCCCGGAATCGAAAATAGGAAGGGTGGAACTCTCTTCGGAGCCACCGACCCTTTACCTGCGGTTCGAAGAGCCCCTTGAAGAACATTACTTCGATACGCATGGGAAGGTACCTCTGCCCCCCTATATCCACCGTCCTGTGGAACGCCTGGATGAGGAACGGTACCAGACTATCTATGCCCGGCAGGCTGGTTCGGTTGCGGCTCCTACCGCAGGGCTCCATTTCACCGATGCAATACTGGAAGCCGTCGAGGCAAAGGGGATCGAGAAAGTATTCGTTACCCTCCACGTGGGATTGGGAACCTTCGAACCCATTCGAACCGAGAATATAGAGAACCACAGGATGCATACGGAGGAGTATGAAGTTTCCCTGGAGGCGGCAGAAAGGATCAATCGGGCCCGGAAAGAGGGAAAAAAGATCGTAGCTGTTGGCACTACATCCGTACGGGTTCTGGAGTCTGCGTATCAAGGCGGAGAAGTACGGGCAGGCTCTGGTTTTACGGGACTCTACATCACTCCTGGATACTCTTTTCATGTGGTGGATCATCTCTTTACCAACTTTCACACCCCGGGTTCCACCCTTCTGGTGCTTGTCACTGCCTTTGCAGGCTCCTCCTTGATCAAAGAAGCATACCAGCATGCGATTCGAAGACGATATCGGTTCTTTTCCTACGGGGATGCCATGCTGATCCTCTGATATGCGGATCTCTGGAACACGAACCCTTCAGTAGGTGGTGGCATCCATCTCCTTGAAGGCTTTACGTACCCGTTCCACCCGGTTTAAATGTTCCTGGATCAAAACCTCGTAGTTCAGATCGCCGGTTTCAATTCTATGATTCTCGTCTTCCCAGGCCTGGATTTCCTCCATATGGAGGAAAGATAGGGCTGCGGCCTTCTTCGACCATTCCTTCGCTTCTTCCCAGTAGGGAAGGGCAGATCTGAAAAGAGACTCTGCCTGATCCAGGCTTTCCAGATTCTGCCTCCACCAGGGAGCGTTGTAGAAGTAGGCCACCATCTTCTGGTACTTGGAACCCCAGAGAAGGATCTGTTCGATGATCTTTAGGTTCACGTGCATCTTGAACAAGTATCTGTACCGTTCCCAGTGACGTTTGTCTGGAATTTTTGCCAGAGCATAGAGAGGATTGGCAAAATCGGCTTTCAATGCACTCTGGAGATAGGTGATATTTTCCGCGATTCGTTCCGGATACTGATACAGATGTTGGTGAAAGAGTTTATAGAACTGTTCTGCATAGAGGATCTTGTAGGCGAATGAATCCTGTACAGTTCCCAGAAGCAAGAGCAGGGAAAGGATCCAGATATTTACCCGTTTCACCATCCTCTAGTATCGGAATTTCTCGATAAAGCTCCACATCTCTTCGTGTATGCGTTCCATGGGTTCTGTGCCATCGAAGATTCTGATTTTCATGCCAGAATTCTGGTAGGTAGATAATACTCTTCTGTACTGCTGATACACCTTTTCCTGAAAAGTCAAGACTTCATAGATTTCCTTCGTTTCCCTGTTCTGGATTCGGTCAATTCCCGTTTCTGGCGGAACTTCCAGGTAGAAGAGGATCCCTGGTAAAGGGAACCTGTCGTTCAATTCGGTAACCAGCTGGTAATCGTTCTCGATCGTTTGGTAGGCTAAAGAGGAAAACACGTATCGATCGCAAAAAACCCAGTATCCCTTTTCAAGGTAGGATAGGATCCCTCTTTCCCCGTAGAGATGCTCGTTTCGGTCCGCAGCAAAGAGGAGAGGCATGGTACTGGGATGAACTCGATATTCCCCTTTCAGAATCTGCCGGATCGTCTTTCCGATGCAATTTTCCGTAGGTTCGCCGGTTGTGAAGACGGGAATCCCCTCCCGTTTACACCGCTCCGCTAATAACCGAACTTGAGTAGTGGTCCCTGCCCCATCGATTCCTTCGAATACAATGAAACGCTCCAGTATGATCCTTCCTTGATTTCCAGTTCCTATTCTTGCCATGTTGTGTTACAGTTTATCGATAAAACAGATGGAGGGTAAATAGTCTGTGGCAGCCGTACGATTGGAGAAGGAAAAACTCGTATTCCTCTGCGGTATTCTCATCCTCTCCCTTACCCTGATCGCCCTCATCCCTGTGGACCGAGCAGTTAAGAGGTATGTAGATGATCTGAAAAGCAGCCTCCTTCATCAGCTGGAAGATTACTTCGAAGTAGACCTCGCATACGGGTCTATTTCTCCCTCCTTCCTTCGCTCTATAGAAATTCGAAACTTCATGATACGGGATCGGAAAGATCCTGCTTCCTCTGCACGGGTTTCTTCGTTGAAAATCCGCTACCGGTTATTCACTTCTCTTCTGGGAGACGTGTGGGACGGGATCGAAGAAATCGTGCTGGAAGATGCGTATATCGAAGCGAATGAAAGGACATTGGACAGACTGCAGGAACGATTCACTGGAATGGGAATCCCTCTGATCCCTTCTGCGGTAAACAAAAAAGGGAAACTTCCCCGGGTGGTAGGGAAGGGAGTTCATGTGGAGTTCACTTCATCTTTTGGGACCCTGGCTGCCCAGGACGTTTTTTTTTCCCTTTCTGAGGAAGGGGAATCACACCTTTTCCAGATGACTGCAAACATGACTTTCCACGGAGTCGAAGGATCTCTATTCAGCCATCTCCAAACACGGGTAGAACTTACCTCGAGGTTCCAGAATCTGCTGGAGTCTTCAGAATCCACCGTAGTGTTCGAACAGACAGAAACGGATACCTTCCTTCTGGAACGGCAGTCTTTCAAAATTTCTACGGGAGAGGGAGGAGTTTCCATCAAACGATTGGAGGATCGGAACCCCATCGATCTATCGGTTACATACGATCCTGCACAGAAGACAATCTTTGCTACGATTCTGTGTGAAACCTTTTCTCCTTCTTCATTGATCCAGCCCCGTAAACCTATTGCGTTCCAACAATGGCTGGATGGATCCTTTTCCGGGAAAGGAGAGTTTACCTATGGGCTGGACACAGGGAAGGTATCCTACGGGGGAATGCTGGAGGGGGTTTTACCCCGAGGGATCCTACAAACATCCACTTCTTTAAAGATGGATTTTCAGGGCAACACAGAGGAGGTTTTGTTTTCCCACCTTGTCTTGAAAAATCGTTATGGTACGGTAGCATTTCAAGGACGGATCCCTTTCCTGGATCTGATCCCTGAAGGGCAGATCGATCTCGCGCATGTTACCTATTTCACTCCGTATCCATTTGATGGTTCAGCCAGAATTTCCCGAATCGATGGAGGCGTACAGATCGAGGGCTCATTCCTTTCCTGGGGGAAGGTAGGGTTCTACCAGTATCGAGCAGCCCTTTTCCTGGAGGAAGGATCCCGGTTCGATATCCGCAGAGTGGAGGCTTCTTTTTCTCTGTTCCCCTCAACTAAACCGATTCAGTTGTATGGAACTTTCCCCGAACATGATCTTCGCCATGTACTTGGGGGAGTATTCTTCGAAGATCTTTCCATTCGGACTACCACGCCCCTGTGGGAACAGGTGGGTGGGAAGGAAATCCTGAAATCCCTGGAAGAGATTCCTCCTCTATCGGTTTCAGCAAGAGTTTTTTTCCAACTGTCCAGCGAGGGATGGAAGATCGATATACCGGCTTTTTCTCTGATAGATGAAGAAAAGGAAGTCCAATTTATACAGGGTTCCCTTCGGTACAATCCCGATGGAACCTTTCACATTCCACACGTAGCGTTTCACTGGAACGATCAGAGTGGACAGGCATCGATCAAGGGAAAACGGTTGGATAGGTGGGTTCTGGATTTCGACACCAGGCTGGAAATGTTCGGGGAGGTTTATACCTTCAGTACTCTGTTAGATCCTGAGGGGTATGTGCGTGTCACAGGTTCCTACCATTCCCAGCTAGAATTATACTGGGGGAAAGGAGTGGGGGCGTTTGGTTCCCTATCGGCTGAAAAACTTCCCCTGGTAGTTCCTCATCTCCAGGAAATATGCGTAACCGGAAAATTAGAGTTTTTCTACACCTCTGACCTCTCCTGGGTGGTGGATCTGAGGAACGTGCACATCTCCCTTTCTCCTGACTGGGCAGGAAGACCTCTTGACATTACCTTAAGTGGTACTGTTCTCCCGGGACAGGGGACCTTTACTTCCCTTCTCATCAAGGATCCTTTTACCTCATTGGAAGGGACAGGTGTGTTGGAGTTTTCGTTCGACGGCCCCAGTGCCCAATTTCGAACAATCCTGTACGGCAAGGGAGAAAAAGAACAATACTCTTTCCAGGGAATGTACGAAGGAGGTACCCTATCGGTTGACCTGGAGTTCCTCCAGGTGCCTCTTGTTCGGCTTTTACCTCAAGGAAGAGTCGGGGGCGTGGTGGAAGGAAGGATCAAAGGGAGGGACATCCTGCGGACAGGAGAGGTTTTCATAGATTTCCAGGTTAAGGAGGGAAGATATCAGGGTAATACATTCGGGATCAGATTCTCCGGTACCCTTTCCGAAACCTTGCTGGATGCATTCAGGATAGAACTATCCTACAATGAGTTTCTTACCCTGGGGGGCAGGGCGACCCTGGATGTACGGAAAGGTTCGTTGGATTGGTCGGCCGAGGCAAGTGTGCTCCTGGGAAACAAACCTATTTCAGGGAGAACTTTGGGTAAGGTAATCTTTGATGCTCCAGGAACCCTGTTTGAGCTTCCTTCCTTGTACCTTCGTATACAACAGGGTGATAGCACCTTCACAGTCCTCGATCCGGGAATCCCGAGGGAGTATAGAGAATGGAGCATCCATTTAGAAAAAGAAGGAAAAGAGTTTTTATTTTCGGGAGGTCCGGGTCGCGCGATAGGGGGAAAAATCGATACCAGTGGTTCATTTGTTTTACGGGTAACAGAACCGGTACCGGTTACCTTCGAGGCTTCGGGTTCCTTCCAGGATGAAAAGAAATTCAGGGCATCCTTCAGGAATATCCTGTTTTCCCTTTCTACGTTTAAACAATATTTGGACTTCGGGGGATTCCGTATCGATGAGGGTTTTGTACAGGGAAGTCTTACGATGGAAGGCCCCCTCCAGGACCCCTCTTTTACCGGACTACTAATTGTGGATTCCGGAAAGGCTCATCTGGATATTGTACCTGAAGATTTGGGTCCTTTTCGGGGCTCTCTCAGTTTCAAGGAGAAAACAGTTACCCTGACCCCTGTTACGTTGACTACCAGAGGCGGAACTGTACAGGTAGGGGGTACTTTTGAGCTGGAAAAATACGAGTTGGCCAGTGCTTCTGTCTGGGTTGATACAGGCCCCGCAGGAGGAGTACGGATCGATGCAAACTTCAATGGTGTTCTCGTGGATGGAATCGGAAAGGGGAGGGTGGTGATCGATGTGGAAAACGAGGAGGTGCGGATCAGCGGGAAGGTAGTGGCCTCCAATACAAAGATTACTCTAGGGGAGTTCATAACTGAGCAAACCTCTTCCGCAACCCAGGATATCCGGCTTTCCGTTGACCTGACCATAGAAACGGGAAAACTGGTCGAGTTTGTGTGGCCAACGGAGAATTTCCCCATCATCCGAACCTATGCAGCCCTTGGACAACTGCTACAGATACAGCTCAATACTCAGAATGGATTCTTCCTTGTCAGGGGAAACATCGGGATCCGGGGGGGACAGGTATACTACTTCGATCGGGTTTTCTATTTGAGGGAAGGGAGAATTGT
>CALKLC010000034.1 GCA_937991975.1 uncultured Spirochaetales bacterium
TGAACCACCCACGCCTCGCCCAGCGGCAAACCCCCTCTGTGGCCTAAAAAAGGTAAAACCACCTTTTCAACCAACCAAGAAGGGTCTATGGGCATACATCCATATTCAGCATGCATCAACAGCGGCTGGAATACAGGCGAAAGGCTATCGTATGAGCTTATCCACCCCTTTCTTTCAGTATAAAGGTATGTAAGGCCTCTACATACCGCAGCACCGCGTTACTGTATCTGGCCTGACCCAACAATCCATTCCTGTTCATCCCGTAGGAATCATTGGAAAGAACTCGCCGGTAGAAGAGGAACTCCAGCATCATCAGGGCATTATAGTATGGAAGGCCAAGGAGTTCGGCCTTGAGGAGGATTTTCCGGTCTTCCGAAAGAAGGGGAAGGCGATTTGCTCTAGCCGCCTCGAGAACTAAAGCATCGGTAGAGACCCTCTTTTGTCCATGGGAGTAAGGATTGCCAGGAGCAGGATCCTCGAGTGAGGGATCGATAGGTGATTTACCGGCGTGGAAGGGTTCCAAAGCACTGACCCGGCCCGGGGTACACTCCACGGATGGATCGTGTATCGAGCCAGGGGTACCGGAGCCGGCATGTGAGCGGGATATCTTCCTGTGGCCCTGCCCCCGCGAATCGTAAAACAATTCCAGGATCTCGACCATAGCAGGGAAGCTGTTCTGCGCTGATCCGGCAAGGTATTCTATCTGGACAACTGGGATGGTACAGAGGCGCACAGCACGGGTAAGGGCGGGAAGGAAACCGGCTTTCTCGATCCGTATGAGAGAGGAAGTATCCACAAGGAGGGTAGAGAGATGGTTGAAGGATTGAAGAATCTCATGAATTGCTTCTTCAGTTAGTTTTAGAACCATATTTTGTACGGTAAAAGATATCACAATAATAAAGTATTGCTCAACCGAACAGGGCGTATCTTTTCTCTCCCCAAATGGAGCAGATTCCCGCACTGAAGTGGTCATAAGCGATAAACAGCGGATGAAGTTCAATTGACAAAGTATGCATTTTGCATTATATTTGCATACAGGAGGATTCTATGCCTTTGCTTCAAGTAAGAGATTTGCCGGAAGATTTATATCGGGTTTTAGCAGATATTGCGAAAAAGGATAATCGCAGTATTGCCCAAGAAACCATTGTGTTGTTGAAGAAGGCATTAAACTATAGGGAAAGCCAACAGGCTCGCAGGAGACGAGTTCTTAATGAGATTAATGATAATCCTATTAAAAATGTAGAGGCTTTCCCCGATCCCGTAGACCTCATTCGTGAGGATCGTGAACGATGAAAATAGTACTGGATGCTAGCGCAGGAATAGAGATAGGGTTGGGTAGAAAGAATTCCCGTAAATATGTAGAATTTATAGAGAGAGCTTCGACGGTGATTACTTCAGATCTCTATAAAGCGGAGGTTGCCAATGTCTTATGGAAGTATGTTAAAGCGAAATTTATATCAAAAAATGATGCATTACAGAGGCTGCAATTTTGCATTGATTTAATAGATGATTTCATAGATATAAACGATAATAATCAGGAAGCACTTGTTGAGAGTATAAGAATGGATCATCCTATCTACGATCTGCTGTACCTTACATTAGCTAGAAGGAATGGAGCGATGTTGTTGACGGAGGATGAAGTATTGAATGATATAGCACTGGAGCACGGGATAGAGGTGGTCGAGTAATACAGGGCGGAAAATATCCAGAAAGGACTGCGGCTCTCTCGGCTTTACAAGGACGGCGCACTTCAGCGTCGCGTGGAGTGAAGGGCGTCGATATCTTTGTTCAATAGCCAATCTAAAACATCTGACACATCTCATACAATTATGCTATAAAGAAACAGGAGGAAACGGTATGCCCTTGAAGTGGCTTGTGAAGTTCTTCTCCGTACTGAACGCGAACCGGAGGCCTGGTGAACTGGCCGCTGGAATGGCTTTAGGATTCCTGATGGCTCTGCAACCAGGATTCACCTTCTTCCGGCTCCTGGAACTGACGATCGCCTTCCTTATGAAAGTACACTTTCCCACTGCTCTTCTTGCTCTTTTCTTATTCTCTTTCCTTGCCCCCCTGTTCGATCCCCTGTTGGATCTGGTGGGGGGGTGGATTCTGATGGTGCCCAGCCTAACACCTCTGTGGACTACCCTCTATGCCTTTCCCCTTGTTCCCCTCACACGGTTCAATAACACAGTTGTCATGGGAGCGCTTTTTGGGGGAATTGTATTGGCCGTGCCGGTGTATATTTTAGCCCTTATAGGGATCCGTCAATACCGGGAAATCTGGAGGGATCGAATCGCGGAACTACCTGTGGTAAAGGCTTTCTTGAAGGCACCCCTCGTGGTAAAGATCCTTGGATGGGTGGGTAAGATTATGAGGGTGTCGGAAGGGGTATGAGTATGGGTTTGCCGAAACTATTCCGGAAGTCGTACACACGGGAGCAGTGGGAGAGAAAAATCCTTCGGTACGTGTATCTGTCGAAGGAACGGCAGTTTCTCAGCTCCTTCCTACGGGAAGGGACGGATGGAAAGGTGAGCCTCGAGATCGGAGAGGAAACCCCGAAGGAAACGATCGATCATGTAAAGAGGCTTGCAAAAGAAATTCGAGCCAACAGGCAGGTCGTAAGCCTGCCGAAACTGGGGATCCTGATCATTCTGGGTGGGCTTGTGGCTGGTTCTTACTACTTTTTACGGAATCGGCTGGTAGAAAAGGGAATAGTAGCCGCCCTGGAAGGGGTATTCCAGGCGAAGGCAGAGGTGGAAGGGGTGGACTTCGCCCCATTCGAAGGTCGGATTTCGTGGAAGAGGGTAGCCGTAGCAGACAGGGACAAACCCATGCGGAACCTTTTCGAACTTGGCCCTTCTGCGGCAGATCTGGACCTTGCAGCCCTTCTGCGGGGCAGAGTTCTAATCGAGGAACTCCGGATCGAAGGGATCCAGTGGAATACGGAGAGGAAAACGAGCGGGGCATTGCCGGAAAAAGTGCCACAGAAGGATTCGGACAAAGGGACTGGTTCTCCGGTGGGAACGGCGGTTGCAGGCCTTGCAAAAGAGGCCGCGAAAACCGCCAGCGATCTCGCGGGCCGGGGGCTTCAAGCACTGCAGGAAATCAATGTGGAAGCTCTTGTGAAGGAGCAGCTGGAGAAACTGGAAACCACCCGATTGATTCGAGAAGCGGAAACCCGGTTCAAGGATAGGGAGCAGACTCTGCGGGAGTCGGCGGATCGGTTTACCGGGGATGTGGAGAAGATCGGCTCGGAAGTAAACACTTTTCGAAAGCTTGATTTCCGAACCCTTACCAATCCAGAAGAGATTCTGCAGGCCCTACAGCGGGCAGAATCTCTTATTCCGCGTCTGAAGCAGTTACGGGATACAGGTCAAGGTCTTCATCGGGACGCCCTCCAGGGAGTGGAGGAAGTGAAACTTCTCCAAAAGAACCTGGAAACAGCGGTGCGGAAAGACCTGGAGTATGCAGAGACTCTCGTATCCATTGCGCCGAAAGAGGCTGAATCCCTTGCAGGGATGTTCTTTACCTCCTACGCGAAGGAACGGTTGGGAGTCTTTTACGATTACGGCCGGAAGGCGATCCGCATTGCAGAGAACCTGAAGGAGGAGAAGGAAGCCAAGACCAACGAGAAGCCGCGTACAGTAATGCCTCGTTCTTTAGGGCGGAATATTTCCTTTCCTGGCCCTGTCCCCATCCCAAGGTTTGTCCTAAGGCAGGCTAGAATCTCCGTGGGCAAAGATCGTTCGCCGGGAGCATTCGAAGGGGAACTGATGGATCTTACCAGTGATCCAGACCTATGGGGAAAACCGGCCGTATGGAAAACGAGGTGGGAATCCCCTAATCCTGGAAGCATCGACCTGGGGGGAACGCTGGATCTAAGGAAAGACAGTTCCGTACTCCTCACAATTTCGGGAATCTTGAGCCAGTTTCCCTTGCGGGTAGATACCAGGATGTTCGGAGTCCAATCCCTGTCAGGAACCTTGCGCACCGAACTGGAGGTCCTATTCCCCAGGAAAGGGGGGATGAGGGGAAAGTTCCAGGCGGTGGCCAAAGATTTATCCCCACAATTCCAGCAAACGACCTCTCAGTCTGCTTCTCTGTCCCCGTCGGAAATACTGGATCGACTCGTACAGCGGGTAATTCGGGATACCCGTGAACTGGATGTGGATATGCAGGCTGAGGTTTCTTCCGCTGGAGCCTTCGATGTCAGGATTCGATCCGGGATCGATTCTTCGGTTCGGACAGCTCTTCAGGCCTTCTTACGGGAAGAGGAAAAGCGGCTAAAGGAACGAGCCCGGCAGGAGATGCGGAACCAGCTCAAGGCGTACCTGGATCGAAACACGAGCCTCCGTGCAGCCTGGGAAGAGGTAGAGAGATCCTTGCAAGGGAAGGTAACCGATACACAAACGTACGAAAAGCTTGTGGAAGGAAAACGGAAAGAGGCGGAAGAGAGGATAGAAGCTTTAAAGAAAGAGGCTGCCGAACGGCTCTTGAAGGAAGCCCAGAAGGTGGCTCCTCAACTTCCTAAAGAGCTACCCAAAGAACTACCGAAGGAACTTCCCAAAGAACTACCAAAGGAATTGCCCAAAGGGATCCCGCAGACCCCCTCTATCCCGAAAACCCCATCCGTGCCTGCACCCACTTTGCCGAAACCCAAATTCTAGCCGGGCACAGGCACGCACCGCGGTAAAGGATCTATGGGGATGGGATCCTCAGTACGAGAGTGGAGAACAGTAGATACATACATTTGATTCCGCATGGGGTCTTCTTCCTGAAGTCCGAGGGTAATCAGTTTCGCTCCCCATTCTAATGGGGAAGAATCCTTGGGGGGGTGCGAAAACCCCCGCACAGCGTCCACCGCGCCTTTGCTGAACCGCAGAGTCTTTCGGCCATAGACATAGGTAATCCCCTCGTAAATGCCCATAAAGTCATTTTTATGATCGTGGCCTGCAAAACAAGCCCTTACTGTTCCTGCCCGTTTGAAAGCCTCGTGCACTCTGCCGGTATCTTTCAGATAGTTGATGCTTTCGCCTTTTATTCCTTTAGCAAAGCCTGCATCCCAGGCCTGCTGAAAAGCTCGGTTGGGAAGGTGGTAGAAACATACCGCAGGAACCGGCCGTTCGTCTGAGGCGATCTCTTGTTCCATCCAATGGAGGGCCTGGGGAGGGATATGAAACTTTTGCCGGGAGTTGAAGATGAAGAGATCCCAGGATTTCAAGTTCCGCCGTGCGTCGAACAGTTCGATTTTGAAATTCCCCCCGTAAAAACCGTCAAAATACTCTTTGCTTTTACCGTTCCCTCTCGGAAGGAGAAGGGCCTCCATTTCCTGCTCCGTTTCTTCCGGGCTTAAATCTTCCCAGCCACTGATAAACTCATGGGAGGGAATGTAGAGGCAGTTCTTTGTTTGACTCAGGGTAGCCTCAAAGAGTTTGAACTCTTGCTCCCAATCCTCCACCGGGTACCAACGGCCCCACCGGAAGGCCTCGCAGTCATGATTCCCCCAGGCGAAGGCCCAAGGATACTCTTTGCCGATAAGGGCAGTAAAGAGTTTAACAATCATATGGGGTGGGAAAAGTCGGCGGCGGCAGAAGAAATCCCCTGTGTTAACGATTAAGTCAGGCTTCTCCCGGTCGATAAGTCTACGCAAGCGGCGAAGCTGGGATACTTTCAGGAAATACCGTTCTGCCAGGTGGAGATCGGTGATCTGAAGGATTTTAAATGTTGCCTGTTGGGTTATAATCCGCAGTCCGTTCCGGATCGGGACTGTGTAAAAAGCTGCCATAGTGGATAGACTGCGCAGGATTATGTGAATATGATTAAATTTATATGAAAAAATGCTTAATTCCTCTAAGAGTATGAAAGTGGCAGGTGTGGATGGGTGCAGGGAAGGATAGATCGTAGCTATAGGGGAAGGCTGGCCTCCCTCTAACTCGATCCATCTTTTCGTATGCAAGACCTTTCAAGAGGTATTGAAGAAAACGCAGGACTGCGGAGTTGTTGCAGTCGATATGCCCATCGGTCTGCCAGGTACTTTTTATGATAGGCAATGGAGGGGGGAGTATTTGGCCCAGGTTCTGGATGATGATGGGTGGAGGTTGCGCCCTACTGAATGGGAAATGCCTATAGGTTTTTCGAGCCCTGCTGGCGATCCCTTAAGTGAAGCTCAAAATTGGGGCACAGTCGTGGGATATAATCTCTCTGTTCAATCCTCTCTATCGAATGTATCCTGGCCTCGCATTTGTGATCTGCTAGCACGCACAGCAATGGGCCCGGGCTGTAAGAGCCGGCTGTTCCTTGCCCCGCCCCGGGAAACTTTAATGGCGGCGGATCCACTGAGTTTCCAGACCCTCCATGCGCGGGCCACAGGGGTAAAAGCCTCCTTGCCCATGCGGGGGATTGTGCCCAAGATCCGGGAGGTGGATGAGGTGATGAATCCATCTCCATGATCTACTGGATGCAGTGGCTGGTTTGAAAGCAGCTGTCGATTACGTGATTTATCGAGAGAATGAGACGAGATCCACCTCACACAATCCTTTTTTCCCTTTGGCCCGCACTTTCCCATACCTGAATACCTATCCATTTCCCTTCCATCGGATCCCCTACCCCCTTTCCCCCTCTGCCTTTCCCTCTACCTGTGTTCGCCGGCTTCCTGACACGGACCCGCCAAAGGATATGCGGGACCTTCGCATGGAGATCTGGTATTAAAAAGATTCATCATGTATAAAAGGAATCGTATGAAAGGAATCGTGCGGATAGCTGTATTTTCAGGAATTGTACTGCTTGTGGCTGGTGTGTATGTACTGAAGAAATCTACCGAGGCTCTTCCTGCATCGGCAAGGGCAGCGGAAGACGTGTCGACTAAAGATGATTTGCACGTTACATCGCCGATCGACTTCGACCAGATGCGGGCCGCAGGGGTTCCGGTCATTATCGACTTCGGGGCGGATTCGTGCCAGCCCTGTAAGGAAATGGCGCCTGTTTTGGCTGAGCTCCATAAGAGTTTGAAAGGAAAGGCGATTATCCGTTTCGTGGATGTTTGGAAATATAAAAATCTTGCCGAGGGGGTGCCTCTGCGGGTTATCCCTACGCAAGTTTTCTTCGATTCCGAAGGGAAACCATTTAAACCGCCCGCCTCATTGGGGATTGAATTCATCCTATACAGACGTAAGGATACAAATGAGCATGTGTTTACCGCTCATGAGGGTGGTCTGAATAGAGCTCAGATGCTGGAAATATTAAACGCGATGGGAATGAAAAAATGAATGCCTGGATCAATGCCACCCTGCATAACCTTACGGTTTTGATTAGTTCGAACCCATGGATTGCTCCAGTTCTAGCGTTACTCGCGGGAATCCTCACCAGCGTGACACCTTGCTCCCTCTCAAGCGTCTCCCTGGTCATAGCCTATGTCGGCGGCACCGGCAGGTCGAACCCTGCAATTGCCTTCCGTTTTTCCATGGTGTTCGCAGCTGGTATGTCTCTTATGTTTACTGCCCTTGGAGCTATAGCCTCTCTCTTGGGGAAGCTCTTGAACTTCGGGACCGTTTCGTGGTGGTACCTGGTACTGGGAGGGTTCATGATTGCTTTGGCCCTTCAGACATGGGGGATCATCACCTTTGTTCCAGCCAGTTACGCTCAGAGCAGGAATACCCGGAGAGGTTACGGGGGGGCATTCATACTGGGCATCCTGGGCGGGTTCTTCTCCTCTCCCTGCGCAACGCCCGCGCTGATAGCCCTCTTGGCCCTTGTAGCTAGAAGCGAAAATCCAACCTGGGGTATGGTGCTTCTTCTCCTATACGCGGCCGGGCATAGCGTTTTGGTGGTTGCTGCAGGTACATTCATGGGCTATACAAGCAGCCTGGCGAAGAATCCTCGGTACGGGCTTTTTGCCCGGATCGTAAATAGTCTGCTGGGTTTGGGGATTTTGCTTGCAGGACTTTACCTCCTATACCTTGGATTTTAAAAGATCAGTGCAAGAAAGTGAGATCTTCATGTCCTTGAAAGGGATAGAAACTGCTTATTCTGGCCCGACTGCCAGGAAGCTTTTTAACAAATGATTCGAACAAGAAAATGGGAGGATGTGAGAAATTTCTTCTGAATGTGTATCTTTTCTGCGAAAAAGTTTCACGGAGCCTGACCCACGATACTGTAGCGTTAGAAAAAAAGCAGGACGATCGCGAAAAAATCTCTAAGAATCTTTTTATATCATTCTTTAAGCCGAAAGGAAAGAATAAATAATAACTTATTTTAATACATACAGTTATTCTTGTTCATTTCCTGATTCTGATCCTTCTGTTCAAATTGAGTGCGGGTTCTCGATAGCTTGGAAAGGGAAATAAGTTTATTTGGCACACTAATTGCTAGTATAAATATGTGGGTGAAGAGCCTACCCGTGATCGTGTGTCACGGAATTATAGATTGTCAGGAGTGTGCTCGTATGAAGAAAATCGCAGTGGTTCTCGTTCTTGCCCTGGTCGGTAGCGGCCTTCTAGTCGCTCAAGCAGCGCCGTGGGGTCCCCCCGGATATGTTCAACCCCAGGGGCAAACGGTAACAGTGGAAGGAAGACTCTCCCTCATCAACGGCATCATTGGAGTAAAATCCGGAAGCAAGACCTACTACACCCCAATGCTCGGCCGGTTGTCCGGCTTTGTTGAAGGACTTAAAGAAGGCGCATGGGTCAAAATGGAAGGGTATGAGTATCCTATCGCCGCAGCGCCGGAGTATGCCACGCTTTATGTGACAAAGCTTTCCGTGGGGGGGAAGGATTACGATTTCAGCCAGCTCGCGTACGGCGGCGGTATTGGCTGGAAGCGAGGCGGAATGATGGGAATGCGCCGCTGGTAGATTTCAGCTGGTAGCCGTAAATGAACCCAAGGGGGAAATAGGAAAGGGCCCGCCGAAGCGGCAGGGCTCTTTTTTATGAACCTTTAGTTGTTGCCTGGTAAATTGCCCGCTCATACCAGACGCATGAAAGAGGCAGAATATAGCCGCGCGCAAAGAAGCTGTTTAAATCCGCTTTCTTCTATAAAAAAATCCAGCATACACTCAGCGAGATGGGAATCGGAATACTTCGAGTAGAAAAAGCCAATATAGAGGAGGGGTCTTTTATCCTTACAGTTTCTGAAGACCTTGATTGTTCAGGACTACCGGATCTAGGATATGAAATCTGTACTTATGATGAAGGTTTTATTACTGGACTGCTTGAAAGTTTTACTAGCCGAAAATTTAAGGTCAAGGAAGTGGACTGTTGGTGTACCGGCGACAGGACTTGCCGCTTCACTGCTGAAATGATTAAATAAATCAATTCGAAAGTATGACGTCTGAAACAGATCATGAAATAATTGAGGAGATTTCGAGGTTCTTCTGGACGTCCTGATGCTTGGAAAACCTCCTCAAGTCCCCGCCCGTTTTGAGTCTATTGATTCCTTTCAAACACTTTATGCCATCCTGTTATCCCTTAGAGATTTCTTGTATGCCGCTGCAAATGGAGATCTATCAAAGCAGGTTTCTTTTAAAGGTTATGTTGCAGTCGTGCTCAAGACGCTCCAGGCAAATCTTAGGCACCTGACCTGGCAAGCGAAAATGATTGCTTCAGGAGATTTTGCTCAGCGAATGGGGTTCATGGGGGAGTTTTCCCAGGCTTTCAATACGATGGTACTACAGCTTGACCAGACATTTAAGAATGTAGCGAGAAAGGAGGCTGAGCTAAGGCAGGTGAATGAGGATCTTGTCAAAGAGATCACCGTCCGCAAACAGACTGAAGTAGCGCTTAGGAAGAGCGAAAGGGCCTATAAGAGGCTGGCGATTATCGATCCTCTCACCGGCCTCTATAACAGAAGACATTTCAACCAACTTGCGGAGACAGAAATCCGCAGGGCTCTCCGATACAAGCCGCCTTTGTCGGTGATCATGCTGGATATTGACTTTTTTAAACACGTTAATGACACTTTCGGGCATACCATTGGAGATAAGGTGCTCAAGCTAGTTGCAAAAACGATTATTAGTGGTGCCAATATTGTGGCGATCAAACGGGCTTTTGCCATTTGCCTTCTCCTTCTTTGCCAGCTATTGTTTGTACAGGATTTCCATGAAGAAGAAACAGAAAAATTATCGAATTTTTTACCGCCGCCACAATATTGGCACCACTTTGAAAACGATGAGAAAAACCCTCAGGGCTGCAGATGTGGTTGCCCGATACGGGGGTGAGGAGTTTATAGTTCTTCTTCCCGAAACTTCTTCGACAGAAGCCGCCGCTGTCGCCGAACGGCTGCGGAAGGAAATAGAAAAGACAACTATTCAAAAAGTAACTGTTTTTATGGAGCTTATTCACCCCTAAATGTGTGCATGAAATTGATAAGCCGAACATGATGTGTCCGACATAGGGTCTCAGCTTAAAGGATGGCTTATACTAGAGTTCTTCTAAAAGATGTCCGAGCCTGCTGGGACTGCACACAATGGTTCCATCCGAAAGGGTATAATCGGCCTGGGTTGGAGCGAGGATGATCTTCTTCCCCGGTTTCCAGGGCAAACGGTTTTTTTCGATCTCATGGCAAATACTATCCATAACTCGTGCGTCTTCTTCCCTGGGAGTCTCTGCCCATTTACACTCCATAAAATGTAAAGTCCCCTCTCTTTCTACTATCAAGTCTATTTCTCTGGAAAGCTGATCCCTGTAATACCATATCTTGTCTGGTTTTCCTTTGATAGCGGTTAGTTTCCGAAGTTCCGAGAAAATAAAACTTTCCCAGATCTGCCCGAGAAAGGGTGAATAAAGAAGGGACGATTCATGGATACCCAACAGAAAACATAGCAGGCCAGTGTCGCAAAAATGAAGCTTGGGAGTTTTCACCAAACGTTTGCTTATATTTGTAAACCACGGCTCTAGAAGTACAATTTGTCCTGAAGCCTGTAAAATCGAAATCCAATCACCGATAGCCTTTACAGAAACTCCGGTATCTCTAGCTACATCAGACTTATTTAGCATGCTACCGTTCCTGGTGGAAAGAATACGGATAAACCGTTCGAAGTCCCGTAAACTGGTAACATTCATGATTTGCCGGACATCCCGCTCAAGGTATGTGGATACATAGGAAGCATAAAACTCTTCTGAGGGGAAATCAGGCTGTTTCCATAACTCGGGGAACTGCCCCCGTGCCATAAGGGATACAAAAAATTGTTTGGATATTACAATATCTAAAGCTTCTGAGATCTCTTTCAGGGATAGGGTTTCAAGTTCCAACACGGCACATCTACCAGCAAGGCTATCAGAGACATGTTTCATCAGCGGAAATTTCTGACTCCCTGTAAGGAAAAATTGTCCCTTCCTATCTCGATTTTCATCGATTGCACGTTTGAGATGGCGGAAAAGACCAGGAGCGTACTGCACCTCATCGATAATAACTGGTGGGGGATAGGTCAAAAGGAAATCCTCGGGGTTGTGTTCTGCTTGTTCTGCTCGACTAGGGAGATCAAGGGACACATACTTGAAAGTAGGGAAGAGCTTTTTAATAAGGGTAGTTTTACCTGTCTGCCTGGCGCCGGTGAGAATAATTGCGGGATAAAAAGTGGCAAGCTTCTGAATCCTATCTGATAGAGTTCTAGGAATATACATGATACAATTTTAATCCAGGAAGTTAGAATTGTAAATATTGCTAATTGAATAAGTTAATCTATCGTATCTTTGCAAAAGTTCCGTATAAACCAACCCCCGGCCGATGGTTGGATCATTTCACTATTCAGTGTGCTGGCGGTAGAAACTCACCGCCCCTCAGCTGAACCAAGGTTCTGTTCCATTTCTTTTTTTACACCGGTAATGATGGAAAGAATTTCTTGATCCTGATTGGGTAATGTGTTATAGAAAGCTTCCGCCTTGTTCAGGTCGGAGAGGGCCTCCCGTAATATCTGCATCGCCTGTTCCTGGTTAAGACTGGGTGTTACCCCCGGCTGGATGCTGGTAAGGCCTCTGTTAACTGTCTGAGCCAGGTACGCGGCTCGGTACATGTAGAGCTCGAACATCTTCCTGGGATCCTTCGGGTTATTCTGGATCTGAGCATCCAGAAACGCGATTCCCGCCTTTCGATACTCCGGATAGAGCAGGTAATTATCAAGGATCCCTTCCAGGATGTTTTCTTGTAAGATTGTTTGTACAGGGTACCGTTGGTACAACCTTCCCGCAAGTGCTTCCGCGGTTTTCGTGTCTCCGGCTCGAAGAGCGTACCTGTGCCGTAGGAGCCCTCCTTTCATCTGCTGATCCGGATAATTCTTTTCAAGTCCGCTCACATACCGCTCGAAATCATCCTTCCTTGTATGTGCGATTGCAATTTCCGCTCCTTTCACATACAAGGATGCCAGCTCCGTTGGAGCCTTACCCGAAGAAACCTGCCGGATCCGCTGATCGATCTCCCGAAACGCCTCGGATGGCTTCCCTGTTATAGAGTAGGAGTTTACCAGGAACCACCAGAGGTTCTCTCTTTCTGCCTCATCATGGTCGGCGTAGATTTCTATTTTTTTCCGTAGAAACGCAATCGCTTCATCCCCTTTCCCCTGCTCGATCAGGAGTTCCGCGTATCCTTTGATTTCCTCTATACCGTTCAAGAGGTAGTTCTTTTCCGCGACTCTATACCATCGCAGAGCCTGTTCTTGTACCGATTCCTTCGAAAGGGGCCATCCCTTTAAGAAGTGCGGATAGTTTCGGTACACCTGTTCGTAGTATTTCCCCAAGAGGAGGGCAAGTACCGGGGGAAGGGCATCCGGATCGGGCTTAAGTTTCTGGACTGCAGAATGAGGATCGAACTCTACGTTCTTCTGGACAAGGGTTCCCTTTTGCAGGGCTGTGTCGTAGTCAGAATCTCCCGTATCATAGAAAGTGAACTGCCTGAAATCCTGTGTCTCTTTACCGTACTGAAGAGCGTACCGAATCTTGGCAGCTATGAAGTAGGGATTTGCATGGGAGGGGTCTGCTTCCATCAGAGTGTTCCAGCCGGAAAGGCGCTGTTCCGATTGGGCCGATTGCTCAGCCAGGGCAATGGCATACTGTGTTTCCCACGGAGCTTCATCGAAGAATGGGGGGAGGTACGTTGCGACGAAGGTCTCCTCCTCATTGGCTTGCTCCTCGGCAAGGGTAAGAAAGCCAAAGAACTGGCTGTAGATGGCAGGGATTTGAACGCCCCCTGTTTTACTCTGGACCGCCTCTCCTGTGCGGCGGAGCACTTCGGTTATATCGATTCCCGGGGTTTGGAGGTGCTGAATCAGTTCTTCGGTAAACACGCTGTTCCGTCCTGTTCCGTCCTGCGCTACTCGACCCGCGCTGGTGGAATAGACTACGATGCTCCCCGGCGGCTGCTGGCCTACCACCGCTAAGCCCCGGGAACTGGACCGGGCCCAGGAAAAGGGGTTATCACGGCAGGCGTCCAGTATTACGATGTTCACCTGATTGTTGGCTTCTTTGAGGCTATCCAGAATGAACTGGAGGGGAACAGCCCGGTTGCGCAACAACGATTCGGAGTTGATCCGTGCATCCACAGGGATCAGGTAGTTCTCCCCGCCGGACTGGACTCCATGTCCCGCGTAGAAGAATACCCCCACCGATCCGGGTGATGCGGCCAGCTTGTCCCGAAAATGTAACACTGCCTCTTCCATCTTTTCGAGCCCCGCGTCCGTCACTACCTCGACATCGAAACCGAGATTTGAGAGGGTTTCCCCCATGTCTTCCGCATCGTTCACTGGATTGGCGAGTTTCCCCATTCCCTCGTAGTTGCTGTTCCCGATCACGAGGGCAATTCGCTTGCCGGTTTCCTGGCAATGGGCTGGCTCTGTTCCTGAGCTGATACTGAAAACAAAAAGTACACTCACTAGGAAAGGAACAACGCGCGGCCAAGATCTGCAACTTTGCGGACTGGATACTATTCCATTTTCCATCGGTTTTTTGAACCTCATGCGTATATTGTACCCCTAAGCGTGCAACTCCGACAACAACTCCGGTGATATAGGATCAATCGAAAAACACACTGCATGGAATACCCCCCTCCTGACACTGTCGGGAAATCAGCCGGCCTGTAGTTTTGAAATACGCGTCGGTTCGATACTGTTCCAGCTTATGCGTTCGGTAAATTGAATCGGCATACCCGTAGTTCATCCGGTCCACATACACGTAGTCCACGATCCCCTCTACGAGGGGAATCAGTTGCTCAGCCCCCGGCATGAGGGGGGCTATCATCACGTACGTCTTGATCCCTGCCCGGTGGATCTGCCGCAGGGCATCGATCCGGTCTGCGATGGATGGTGCGTTCGGTTCGAAAAGTCTGCGGATTTCTTCATTAGCTGTTCCGATGGAAAAGCCTACATGGCAGTCTGGAGCTTTGCCACCCACTGTCTGACTGACGATGTCTATATCCCGGATCACGAGGGGTGACTTAGTCTGGATCCGGACCGGCCAATTGTGCTCCAGGAGGAGGGCAAGGCAGGAACGGGTCAATTGGTACCTGGCCTCCAGGGGTTGGTACGGATCGCATACCCCGCTGATCCAGACCTCGGCAGGTTTTTTCCCCCGACGTGCCAGCGATAGAAGCTCCCGTTCCAGGAGCTCTGCCGCGTTCACCTTCACGTCTACGAAGGTCCCCCAGGGTTCGGTGTGGCCGGTGAACTTTTTCATGAACCGGGCGTAGCAGTACCGGCAGCCGAACGCGCACCCCACGTAAGGGTTCAGCACGTAAGGATACACTTTGGAAGCGGAAAGGATCGATTTGGCCTGGATCTCGGTGACCAGCATACTCTTCTGAGATGATAGACCAATCGGGCGAAATACATCTACTCTTTTGTGTATGGCACTCTTAGCCGGTGTGGACGGGTGCAGGGGCGGATGGGTAGTGGTAATGGGATACATGTGGCCGCTTCTTGCAAAAATAATGACAGAAATATTCGGATCCTTCCAGGAAGTGCTTGAAATAACCGAGGGCTGTGACGACATTGTCGATGATATGCCGATCGGATTACCCGATGCGCGGATCAGGGGTGGTGCTGCCGATAGACCACAACCGGCACTTTATCTTTTTCTTTCCGGGAGTGTTAGGGAGTAGCGCAGACGCGGGGCGAAAGATACGACATATGGCGACGGCTACGATCCGTGTTCTATATTGTTCTCGCCCCGTCTCTGTGATGCAGAGTTTCAGACCCTCTACTTTAAAACTACCGGTGTAAAGGCATCCCTCCCCGTGTGGGGGATCCTCCCTAAGATTCGAGAGGTGGATGAATGGATGGATCCTGCTCTGCAGACTCGAGTGTTCGAGTTCTATCCGGGAGCTGGTGTGGATGGATCTGGAAAAGTGGATAGATGTGAAGGAAGGGCCTTGGGAGAGGAAACTCGAGGCTTTGGGGCTGTCAGCGATGCCGCCAAAAACAACTTATCCCCGTTAACAGTACAGAGGGTTCTTCCGTCAAAACATACCCACGAAGGGATCGAGGCACGTCTAGGACTTTTGCGAAAAGCCGGAGTGGCAGTCGATCTTCATTGGTTAACAATCTCTATCCCCGCCATTACTGTAAAAACCGACGACTTGTTAGACGCTTTGGCAGGACTGAAAGAGGCAAAGGATTTCCTGATGCCCTCTCATCACCCTCCTTTCCGAAATGCGCCGGGTAAGGCAGAATCGACGCACCCCGCTGGGGAAGCTCTTTTATATCGTAGTTCACCCTCTATCTTTCGCCTTCCTCCAGAAGAACCGCCCACAGACCCTAAAGGTCTTCTGATGGAGATCTGGTATTAAGTTCGGTAGAAAGTGTCCATGGAGAGCATGTTACGGGCCAATGATATAACTCTCTTTTGAAGCAAAAGTTTCAGAGTCAGTGTTAATTCTATATGGCAGGAACATTGATTTTCCTGTATCTTATAGATTATGGGGCTTAGCATGGAACAGTACACTGAACTCCTCGAGACAGAACTGGAAGAGGCCTTTGAGGTAAAGAATAAACAGGCATTGCGGAGGCTTACTCTTCTTCTATCGGGGAACTTTCTTTCAAAAGAAGAACATCGGGAGAGCACGGAGGCTATCCGAACGGACATACGGGCGTTAGCGGAAACAATGAAGCGCGGTTTTGATGTGATGGAGAGCCGCTTCGAGGCCATAGACAAGAGATTCGAGGCAGTAGATAAGCGCTTTGAGGATGTGAACAAACGTTTCGAAGATATGAATAAGCGCTTCACCATGATGTTTGCGTTTATAACTGTTGGATTTACCATTCTCTCCACTGTTATTCTACTTTCCGGGTATTTGAGATAAGAGGGACTCACTCATTCGATCAGAAAAGCGTGTAGTACGCAAAAACCTATCTTTACTATATAGATCCAAAATGCAGGTCTTCGGATGCGATTCGACCCTACCTCTACGTATGCGCCGGTTATACTGGTGAAGCAGGATGAAAGGACCAGCACTATTTGCCCCATTTTGTTGAGCTTTGTGTCTTCTCCAATTCCTCCCTACCGGGCTGACCATGCCCTTTAAAGGAATGCTTGCCGTCCTTTCATTTTAACTGTCGCACTATGCGGTACAGGGCATTTATGAGGAGGAAGCGGATCTATTTAAAGCAATTCTTGACTACTTTCTCTGATTAAACATGTTATTAAGTGGATCAGGCATATTTCTGATACAATGCGAATCGGGCGGCCGTACTGACAGCGGGGGGGCAGGGGCCGATATCGACGTCACTTCAATAAAACAAATTTGGTATGCCAATACGACGGATTATGAAATAACTTCCATGGGTTATTCCGGAGGGCCAGGTCCCTGGGGCGAAGCGAGCTTATATGCGGGAATCGTAATGCAGATCAACGCACACAATTCTTCTGCAGAGCATCGATACATACAGTTTGCGTATGAAGATCCCACGGTAGGCAGGGAGCTTTTTCCTGCCCGCCGGGATCATATCATCCAGCGGAAAGCTCTTGATATACTTGCTGGAAACAGGGTATCCTGTGTTTCCGATCGCCGGCTGAATCATAATTCAGGGAAACTGTAGAACAGCCTCTCTCCTCCCGGACAGATAAGGAAGACTTATGCCTACCAGGAAAACCAACAACCGTATCCGCAATATCGCCATCATAGCCCATGTCGACCATGGCAAGACCACCCTCGTAGATTCGCTGTTCAGGTGCAGCGGAGTGTTCCGGAGCAATCAGGAAGTGAACGAACGGGTGATGGACCGGCTCGATCTGGAACGGGAACGGGGGATTACCATTGCGGCAAAGAATTGCGCCATCGAGTGGAAGGGGGTGAAGATCAATATTATCGACACGCCGGGACACGCCGACTTCGGCGGGGAAGTCGAACGAGCCCTCTCCATGGCAGACGGAGCCGTACTGCTGGTGGACGCGGCGGAAGGGCCTTTGCCCCAGACCCGGTTTGTTCTGTCCAAGGCGCTGGCTTCCGGCCTTGCCTTCATCGTTGTAATCAACAAGATCGACCGTCAGGATTCCAGACCCAGGGAGGTCCTGAATGAAATCTATGATCTATTGATAGAGCTTGGGGCGAACGAGAGCCAGCTCGAATTCCCTCTTCTGTATGCGGTCGGACGGGAGGGAATCGCTTCGAGGTCGCTGGAGGAGAGGGGAACGGATCTGGGTGTACTTCTGGATGCGATGATCGAAGAAATCCCTGGTCCCCGGGTGGATATGGATGGGCCGTTTCAGATGCTCGTATCGGACTTGAGTTATTCCGATTACATGGGAAGGCTGGCCGTAGGCAAGATCTACGGGGGCTCTGTGCAGGCGAACGACGATCTTGTGTGCATAGGGGAAAGCGGCGTTCCGTCTCCCCTTCGGGTGACGAAGATTCAGACATACCGGGGTCCTTACATCAGCGAAGCTCAGTCGGCGGAGGCGGGCGACATCCTGATTCTTGCAGGCATCGACGATGTTCATATCGGCGACACCATCGGTTCCAGAGACGACCCCAGGGTTCTGAAGCGGATCACAGTGGACGAGCCTACGGTATCCATCCGGTTCACAATGAATACTTCACCGTTTTCCGGAAAAGAAGGAACCATTGTACAGGCCACCAGGATCTATAAACGGCTGGAAAAGGAGGCTCTACAGAATGTCTCCATCCGGGTTATGGAGGCGGAAGACAGGGATGGGTATATAGTCCAGGGTCGGGGAGAGTTTCAAATGGTCATCCTTATCGAGACGATGAGGAGGGAGGGATACGAGTTCTGCGTGGGGCGTCCTTCGGTTATTTTCAAGTATGAGAACGGGAAGAAGCTCGAACCTGTGGAACGTCTCTATGTGGACTGCGTGAGTGATTACATGGGCATCGTTACCGAGAAGCTTTCAAGGAGAAGGGGAAGGATGGTCGGTATGTCCAGTCATCAATCGAACCGTGTCCGTCTCGAGTTCAGCGTTCCTTCCAGAGCTTTGATCGGTTACCGCGACGAGTTTCTCACGGACACGAAAGGCACCGGAATCATGAACTCTTTTCTTGAAGGATATGAGGAATACCGGGGAGATTTCCCGGAGCGGTTCACCGGATCGCTGGTTTCCGATCGGGAAGGGAATGCCGTTCCCTACGCCATTTTCTATCTGGAGCCTCGGGGAAAAATCTTTGTCCAGCCCGGAGACCCGGTGTATGAAGGAATGATCGTCGGTGAGCACAATCGGGAAAACGATCTCAATGTGAACATCACCAAGACCAAGAAACTCAGCAACATGCGGGCCGCGGGCAAGGATGAGAACATCATCCTCACTCCAGTCCTTCCCATGACGCTGGAGCGTGCCCTCCAGTTCATCCGCGAGGATGAACTGGTCGAGGTGACTCCCCGTTCGGTACGCCTTCGAAAAAAAGACATCTCGGTTTCACGCCGAAGGTTTTAATCAGCCCGCCTGGAGGGAGCTGCACCCAGCCCCGGCGGGTGCCGGTGCTGGGGTGACAGATGCCGGGAAAATCAACCTTAAGCCTTTTTGGTACTTTTGGCTTTTACCGCACTCTTTTTTTTCTGCGATGCAGAAGAAACGATCGCTGTGATAGCCGCTTCGATGGCAGTGACCATGGTGTTAAGCCCCATGGAAGGCATGTTCGTTTTTCCGATAGCCTGCTCGATCAGGAAAGGTATATGGATGAACCCGGCTTTGATCTGCGGAGCATTTTTGGCAAGGTAATGGAGTACACCGTAGAGCAGGTGGTTACAGACAAAGGTACCTGCGCTGTTAGAGACGCTAGCTGGAACACCTGCTTCCCGGATTGCCTGAACCATATCCTTTATCGGTAACGTAACGAAATACGCAGCGGGACCCTCGGGATCGATGGGTTTGTCGATCGGCTGGTTTTGCTTATTGTCCGGAATACGGGCATCGTCGATATTGATCCCGATCCGTTCCACGGTTACCTCGTACCTTCCGCCAGCCTGTCCGATCATGAGTACCACATCTGGTTTTTGCTCTTCGATGGCGGATATTACTTTTGAAATCGACTCACCGAATACGGTCGGAACTTCGAGCAGGAAAATTTTCGCTCCCGCTATATTCTTTCTAAGTTTCTTCAGCACTTCAAAGGCGGGGTTTACCTTTTCACCTCCGAAGGGGTCGAAACCCGTTACGAGTATTTTCATGAGAATTTCTCCTAAAAAGCCCAGAGATACATGAGAACCATGTGAAGGGCCAGCATCACTAAAGCTACCGGAACCTGGTTCTTGATCACACCCCAGCGCTTATCTTCAATTTCTAGAATCGCTGTCGGTACTATATTGAAGTTTGCTGCCATGGGGGTCATGAGAGTGCCACAGTAGCCCGCGGTAAGTCCAAGAGCCGAAACAATGACAGGATTTCCGCCTTGTGCAATGACGAAAGGAAGACCGATCCCAGCGGTAATGACTGCAAAGGCCGCGAAAGCATTACCCATGATCATGGTAAAAAGCGCCATGCCCGAACAGTAGACAATGACACCTGCCAGGATGTTGCCCTGGGGGATTACGTGAGACATACCGCTGGCGATCAGCTTGCCCACTCCAGCGGCGGCAAAGACCGAGCCCAGAGCAGCGAGAACCTGGGGCAGGATCGATACGGGGCCGATCATCTCGAGTAGACGGCTGCCGTCTTCCACCATATCGCTTACCTTACCGCGGGTGAATGCAAGAGCAAGAATAGACGCGACCAGGGCCGCGGCTCCGAGGGCAATCAGGGTGCCGAGTTGTTTTGCCCAGACCTGAGCCACAATGAAAGCTACGACACCGAGGGAAAGGGCAGGAATGAAGATTTTATTTCCGATTTTCATCGCCGACTCTTTCTTGAACTCGATTGTCGATTCGGAGAATTTGCCGATTTTTACCAGCTTGAGTGCCGATAGCACTGCCAGGATAATAACAAGGTAGCCGATTACTGTGTCGCTGATCTTGACTTTGGCGTCTCCCCAGATCATCCCCACACGGCTGAAGGTAAACACTATGAAGAGAATGAACCAGAATAGTGCGGTAGGCCATCTGGAAGGATGATCCTTGGAGCGGACGATTTTCACTGTCGAATAAAGACAGACCAGCCCCACTAATACATAGAGGATTTCAGTTAGTGTGTTTTTCAGCATGGTTATACCCTCATTCCTTTTTCTCGTTCTGTCTGATTTGATACTTCTTCGCCAGGCGGCGGTCGTTCAGCAGGAACTGTGCAGTCCCCACCACAAGGATAATCCCCGCCATTGGCAGAGATGCGGTGGCAATATCAACCGCTTCGACGGTAATCTTCAGTTCTTTCAACACTCCCACGATTAAGAGTACACCGCCGGCTGCTACGAAGCCGTTCTGACCGAAGAAGTTAGCATAATTGTCCGACGCTGCGTTCAGTCCTTTGATCTTTTCCTCGTCCTTTTTCTCCAGTTGCCCGTACCGGTTTTCGGCAGCTCCCATGGACATGGGAAGAATCAACGGCCGGATGAACTGTACGTGGCCACCCAGTCGAACACTGAAAACCGCTGAGATCGTCCGAATCACCAGATACAGCGAGGTGATCCGTCCGGCGGTAGCGGATCGAATTCGACTGATGAGGTACGCGGCCCGTTCCCGCAACCCGTATCTTTCCAGAAGACCGATCGCGGGCAGAGAGACGATGAAAATCGTCATGTAGCGGTTTTCCACGAAAGCCTTCCCCAGAATAGTAACGATATCATTCCATGACATCCCGGACACCAGACCGGTGATCAGCCCTGCGCCCACAACGACTGCGATTGTGTCGAGCTTCAGCACAAAGCCAACAACGATGATGAGAATACCGATGAGTTTGATCATTCGATCCTCCTACAATGAAGTATGATGTAAAGCAGACACGATATTATAGGGGGTGATGATAAATTTGTAAACGTTTACCCGCTTACGACTGCGTTGTCTCATACTGGAACCGTAGCAGATCGGAGGCGTTCGTGCTGGAATCGGCGATAGGCAAGAGGGACGCAAAAAACGGCCTAAAAAGGGGATGTTTTTCGGGGGGGATGATTTTTACCACCTCGCCCCTTCGGATCGATTGTAGCGTTAGATTGCTGTTAGAAAATCGATTTTTAGAATGGGTCTGTGACCTCACCTGCGGCCATACAGAAGAAACAGGAGAAGAACCTTCCGAAACTCAGATAATGATCTCGCCCTTTCTGTATTTATCGCGGAACCACTGCGAAGAAGAATCGAGAAACTCTTTTTCTGAGTCATAAGGAATGCCCGTCTCAAGAGCCTCCCGAAGCCGTTTCACTACGTAGGCCGCATCATTCGGACAGAAGTATAAACACACAATCGGCCCAAACCGTTTGTGGTGTTCTCTCACAAGTTCATAGACTTCTTGTGTGGCGAACTCTGGATCCATTTCTGTTCTCCGTAGGGAAGTATACTACATACGGAAGACGTTGTCAAAATAATCTGCGATGGCAAGGTATCACTCAGCGCAGGGATCGATTTCCACCTGGAGTCGAGCCCTACTTTATCCCCCCGAGTCGTCACGCTCCCCGAGGTAAACACTCTGCCCATCAAAGAATCTGACAACTCTTCCTTCCTGTTTACGAATGGTAGGGACCACCGAGATCCGGTTCTGCCATTCCTCCACCAGGGCTTGCATCTCTGGCGGAGCCTTCGCAAAAGCCTGCACCAATAGCTCCCGGATAGGTTTATAGGGCACAGAACTGAATCGGATTCCCTTCTCTACAGCCCCTGTGGGAGGAAAGAGCCGTTTGTAAAAACTGTAAAAATCCCCTTCCATCCCGTACGCGATAGCCCGTTCCATCATCCGCTCGGTTATCATCCAGAAGCTATCCGTAGCAATCGGATTCCCCCCAAACCCTTCCTGCGGCTTAAATGTCTTTCGCAGTTTTGCCAGGGAAGGGTTTTGTACGGGAACCCACCCCACCTCTTCCTCATAAATTCCCCGTACCGTGGTGCGGCAGTTGAAGTGGAAGGGCGGCCAGTGATCCTCCCAGAACGGATGATCGGCGGGAAGCACCAGCCCCACCAGGGGGCGGCAAATGGAACTGGTCCGCTCATC
>CALKLC010000035.1 GCA_937991975.1 uncultured Spirochaetales bacterium
TCCGAAATGGCCCCCCCGGTAGTACGGAAAAATAGGAATGCCTGCCCCTCTACCCAAACCTTCCGTAAGGGAAACAAGCCCCCCCTCAGTTGCAGGAAGGTGATGTTTGCCAGAATGGGAGAAAAAGCCACTCCCGTTTCCCTCCGACTTACCGGTAAAAATAGGTTCGATTCCCTGACCGTACCACTGTCGTAGATAGAACCCAAACGTTCATCTCCTGAGGCGGATACAATCACCCCCTCTATCTCTGTTCTGTACCGATCTTTCCCCTTCCAGAGAACAGAAGCTCCATACATCCCGGCAAAAAGTCTGGAATCCTCGCCGATGAATCCTAGACTCACATACCCAAAGAGGGATAGTTTTATATTCTCCAGAAGCTTCCCCTTAGTCCCCAATCCCAAATAGTTCGTATGGACACGATCAGTCCTGGCAGGAGGTCTGCCCGGTGAGTTGGTCCTCAGGTCTTGCTGGGAAATGATTGAAAGGACCACATCCTGAGATAGAACGAGTTGGGGAAAGGTGAAGGCGGCAATCTCTACCAATCTGGGAGGAGCATAGGGAATGGATGTATCCTCCGAATCCAGTGAATCGGATGTGGAAAGGGAGATCGTGGAGACTTCTCGTGGCTGCCATCCCGTGTACCCTCCGGACAGTTCTATAGAGGTAAAGGGGAACTTCCACTGAAACAGGACTCCATCAATCCGATGGTCGAAAACATACCTGGAAAAATCCGAGATAACCTGTCGGCCGACTTGGAAGGAGAACAGTGAATCCAATTCCGGGTACTGCAAGACTTTCACCTGTATCATCCCTTTCTCCAGGTCCAGTAACCACGGAGTCCCTAATGTACTGAGCAAACGAGCTTTTAACTCTATTGAAACCGAGGGTGAAAGGATCCCTTTTAGCCATAAAGAGGGTTCCCCCTCGAGAAGTACACCATCCCCCGGACCTTCCCATCCCAGGAGTGTACGGACCTCTGCCCCAAAATCGAACACCTCTTCTGTAGATCCCCACTCAACAGAGAGGAAGCAAAAAAATCCTACCAGGAAGATCGATGGAATTCGATGTTTCATTCTTTTATACTAACGGAAAAACTGCTCGTTTTCAAAGGGAAAATACATGATTCATTTATTGAACATAGACCCTGTCCCTTCCACATACTCGGCAGATTGATGCCGAAAATAGGTATTGTACAACGAAGCGTACTCCCCTCCTCTGGAAAGGAGTTCCTCATGAGGTCCCTCTTCCACGATGCTCCCATGATCCAGAACGATGATGCGGTGGGCATTCCGTACAGTGGATAGGCGATGGGCGATCACGATGGCGGTTCGTCCCTCCATCACAGCGGTTAAACCTTCCTGGATACGGGCTTCGGTAAAAGGATCCACACTGGCTGTAGCCTCGTCCAGAATAAAGATCCGTGGGTTTTTCAATAGAATCCTTGCCAGGGCAATCAGCTGCCGTTGCCCAAAGGAGACTCTACTTCCCTGTTCACCCACTTCCGTATCCAACCCTTCCGAAAGGTCTTCCAGCCACTCCCCCCTGGATAGATGCAGAGCAGCCCGCAGCACATCACTATCGGAAGCGTCGGGGAAACCATACCGGATATTCTCCCGAACAGTCCCTCGAAAAAGAAAAGGATCCTGGGTCACATACCCGATTTGCTTTCGATAGGAATCGAGCTCCAGCATTCGGATATCCTGATCATCGATCCGAATTTCACCCCCCTGAAACTCATAGAACCGGGCCACCAGTTTTGCCAGGCTCGATTTTCCTGCGCCCGTATGTCCCACAACAGCCACGATCTCTCCAGGTTCTATCCGGAGAGAAAAACCATCCAGCACCCGTTCTTTTTCATTGTACGAAAACACTACATCCTTGAACTCTATCTTCCCTCTGATGCGGGGAAGAAGGATCGAACCCCTCTGTTGCACTCGCTTTGGATGGTCTATCAGGGCAAATACCCGTTCGGCAGCGGAGAATCCATCCTGCAACTGACTCCAAAAAGAGGCAATGTTCAACAGGGGCCACCAGAAGAACCCCACTGCCTGCATAAATAGATACCAATCCCCCACACTCAACTTACCCCCGAATACAGCTAGAGCTGCCACGTAAGCTACCAATCCGTTTGCTGACCCCGAGGTGATTCCCATGATGGGAAAGATCGTATTCAGTACGATTCCCCTCCGCCATCCCACCCGATATGACAACTGGTTATTCTTCTGGAAGGTATCGAAAAGGGCCTGTTCCTTTCGAAACGCTTTAGCTACCATGATTCCAGAAACGGATTCCTGAATTTGTCCATTGATCTGAGCGTTGGCCTGTTTTGCCTCCAGGGTAACCTTACGGGCGATTTTCCTGAAAGAGAGGGCTATTGCTGCCGCAATAGGAGCCATGGCAATAAGGATCACGGTTAAGGTGGGATGCACGTAATAGAGGAATCCCGTCAGAAGGACGATCATGAAGAACTGGCTGAAGAACTCGGCTGTCAGGGTGACCACATTGGAGAAATCCTGTGTATCCGAAACGATACGGCTCACCAGCTTCCCTGTTGCCTGGGTGTCGAAAAAGGAGAGGTCCTGAAACAGGGTGTGTTCGAATACCCGATGCCGAACGTCGTACACTACATGGCCAACGATGATGGTGATTAGCCGTTCATGCCCGTAATTGAAAAGCCAATTCATCGCTCCTAGAGCAGATACTCCCAGCGTGGCTCCCAGGAGGATCCCCCAGGTAGGGGTGGCAGAAACCCAGTCGATCACTTTTGCAATGAGGATCGGAGAAAGGGCTCCGACGATCGACATACAGAGGAGGGCCAATGCAGTGAGGATCATCCTCCCAAGGTATGGCTTGAAGAACTCCCCTATCCGCCGAGCCAGATCCCTATCAGCGTAGCTTCGGTCGTACGACTCGGTCTCTAATCCATCAAGAATGAAACCCATATACGTTCCCTTTAGGTAAAATCGAAAAGATCTTTCGGTACTCTTCACAAGTGTTCATCAGTTCCTCATGGGTACCCTGAGCCACAAGTTCTCCTTTCGCCAGTACCAGGATCAGGTCTGCCCATCGGATCTGGCTCAATCGATGGGTGATAATGAAGGTCGTTCTATTCCAACTGGCATTTCGAATGGCTTTCTGGATCTCGTCCTCTGTCCGACTATCCACTGAACTTGTGGAATCATCCAAAATGAGAATTCTTGGGTCAGTAAGCAGGGCACGTGCAATGGCGATACGCTGCCGCTGCCCTCCCGAAAGCATTACCCCCCGATCTCCCACCACCGTATCGTACCCATCTTTGAAGGAACAGATGAACTCATGGGCCTGGGCAAGGCGGGCTGCCTGGATGATCTCTTCTTCTGTGGCATCCTCCCGAGCAAAGGCGATGTTTTCACGAATCGTTCGGGAAAATAGAAACACATCCTGTTCGATGAAAGAGATCTGGGAACGGAGGCTCTCCAGGTTCCAATCCTTCGCATCGATCCCGTCTATCCGAACACTCCCTACCAGAGGATCGAAGGTACGATTGATCAGCCTCGTCAGGGTAGTCTTCCCCGCACCCGTGCCGCCCACGATGGCTACTGTCATCCCCGGTTGAATGGAAAAATTGACCCGCCTGAGGATCAGGGCCCCATTGTATCCAAAGAACACAGTATCGAATTCCACGGCTCCCTCGATTCTCTTACGGATTCCACGGAGATTCTGATCCAATTCCGTCTGCGTATTGATGATTTCCAGGATTCTTTTTGCACTGGCTATCCCATGCTGGACCGTATTGAACGAAAAGAGGGATATGTAGGTCACGAACCGGAAAGTATTGAAGAGCCCCATGAAGCCGATCACAGTCCCCAGACTGATTACCCCTGTCTTCCATAGATACAACCCATGGAGAAGGCTCATCCCCCAGGAAAGGGCAAAGGCCAGCATGGGCCAATACCGTGCCTGGATGATCCCTTGCTGAATGAAATAGTCCCGAAATACCCGGGCATCGGAGAGGAATTTCTCCAGTTCATACTTCTCCTGAACATTCGATTTCACCGTGAGAATCCCTGAAAGGACTTCTTCGACTTCCGCGCTTAGCTTTCCGTTCTGCTCCTGTTGGGCCAGGCTGATCGGTTCCAGTCTTCGGTTATAGTCCAGAAGGGTAAAGGCGAGAACAATCGTAAAAAGGATCGGGACGAGGAGAAGGGATGTATGCAACCGGGCAATCATAATCATTGGTATCCCGTAGGCTAGAAAAGAATCCACGATCAGCATCAGTCCAGGGCTGAACATCAGGTTCAACGCATGCACATCGTAGGTAGCTCGCGACATCAGATCCCCTACCCGTTGTTTCCCGTGAAAGGTCTGACTCTTTTCTAAGAGGGATACGTAGTACTCTTCCCGGCAATCCCGCTCGATTCGCTGGGCGAGAGTTTCCACACTATAGTTCCGTAAAAGCCCGGTAAGCCCCTGGAGGACCGCTGAAGCAACGATCACAAGAACTATCGGCAAGAGTGCGCTACCGGGCCCTTGCAGGATCTGGTCGAAGGATTTTCCGATGTAGAGCTGTATGTTCCCATAGGCCGTATTGTTTACGATAGAGGCTAGCACCATCAGAAGAGGCAGATGAGGGTAACGGAGAAGATGGGATAGGATCCAGCGGATAGGGGACTTCCTATCGTATGGATACAGGTTTTCCACATGGAACTCACGAAGGACGGTTTCCATATGGTATGGAATATACTTTAAACCCCATTTAAAGGAAAGTTACCTTGATTTCTGACCAAAATCCATGTATACAGATCCCATGAATCAGGCATGGGCTTTCCTGAATCAGTATGTCACATATGCGCCCCTCATCGTGTTCATCCTCCTTCTGCTGGCTGGCTTGAACCTGCCCCTGTCCGAGGATCTTATCATCATCACTGGAGCTTTTCTCGCCCGTGCGAATGTGGAATTGAAGTACTGTTTTTACCTAGCCCTTCTGGCAGGGGTGATCATTAGCGATCATATAGCCTATTGGATAGGGAACCGTATAGGGCACGGTCTCCATAAAAAGTATCTTCATAAATTCTTAAGCCCTGCAAAACTCGAACGAGTTCACTTCTACATCAAGAAGTATGGAGTTTTTTCATTTATCATTTGCCGCTTCATTCCCTTCGGTGTACGGAACACCCTATTCATTAGTTCGGGGATTATGCGGATGAGATACGGGCTCTTTACACTGTTCGACGGTATTGCCGCTATTATCAGCGTCTCTACACTCTATTTTCTCTTCTTCCGGTTAGGGTCTTCTATAGAACGGCCGTATCGAATTCTCGGAATCGTTCTCTTCGTTCTTCTCCTGATCGTCGTTAGTACAGGCCTATACAAACTGTACAACGCCTGGAAGCTGGGACATTTTGATCGAAAGGAACAGTTATAGTATGAACACCTGCTCGCCACTGGATAAGTCGAGTCTTTTTTTCCTTAGCATGTGCTTCCCTTTGTCCCGATAGGGAGAAGATTCACTCAGGATAGTATCATCCAGCACCCTGATCCACAGGCCCTTCAGATTTCTCCCTATTTCAATCGCCGAATGGTCATCCTTTCCCAGCACAGGTAAATAATAAGGAGGAGTATTGAAAGTGACACTGGACCCCGGAATCAGTGAAAGATGTACTGCATGACTCTTGCCTGACTGAGAATCCCACACGAGGACCTTGATAGGACGTATCAGCTTCCAGAAAAAATAGGCAATCCCCAAAACGAGTCCTAACCCAATCATAGCGAGGAGACCATAAAGAACCATGGGCGAAACACCCAACGAGAGGGCCCACCGATGGATCCATCCAGAAACACCGGTTACCGAACTTTCCTGCTCCACATCCAGATTTTTCTTTCGCTCTGCTTCCCTTGTTTTCCTTACCTCTTCTGTCTTTCCTAAGTACTCTTCCACCCGTACATCCTTTAGCGTAGCATCCGTTTCCCTCAATACTGAGCCTTCTACTGCCGCCGCGATGTTTTTTGCATCGGTTTCCTTTCCGATGCCGATCACATAGATGAACCACCCCTCCTGAGAGATCTTTTTCCCCATTTCTTTGAATCGAGAATCCACTGAAAGATCTTTCCCATAATAGGGGCTTGTCTTAGGAGGAGTATTTTTCCCATCTGTAATGAAGAGGATCTTCACATCTCCTCCCTTCATGCCAGCGAGAAGATCGAACAGGTACTCCAATGCCATACCGATATCCGTGTAATCGTCGTCGGCTCGCAGATTGCGAATCCGTTCTAGAATTTGCTTTTTATGATCCTCGTCTACGATTCGTTCCGTAAAGGCCTGCCTCGGATTGTTCCCAAAAAGAACCAGGGTAAACTGATCATTTGGCCGAAGGAGGTTGGGAAAAAGATCTCGTTCGATGTAAGATTTTACTGCCTGGAACTTACGCCCCTCGTTCATACTGCCGGACACATCCAGCACCAGTACTACCTTCTGGTTTTCTGCAAGGATCTCACTGCTTAGAATCAGCATGAGACACAGGCCGATTATGAGAGTCCTTCTATGCATGGCGTTCCTCCTCCTTCTGCAAGTATAGACTCCTGTCAGTGGCTTTTCCAAGATTAATTACCATCTTTTCCAATCTCCTCTTTCCCTATACCATTTCTTTCTATGGTCACGAAACCAATCCATGTGGTAATAGTCGCACCTAACCAGAGCCTGGCTCTTACAGCGCGTCAGGTGGCCCTCAACCTTTCCTCGGAAGAACATTGTAACATCCAGGTTGTCCAGGGAGACCTTCGGGAGGGTCTGGAAAAAGCTCAGGAACTTTCCAGGAGCGGGGTAGATGTGTTTATCAGTCGAGGTGGTACAGCTACCCTGCTGGCACAGCAGCTGGAAGTTCCAGTGGTGGAAATTCAGGTAACCGCCATGGATGTGCTGCGGTCCATGCGGTTTCTTATTGGAACAGCGGAGCACATTGCCATAGTCGGATTTCCCAATATCTGCCTAGGCCTATCGAGTGTGGGAGACCTTGTGGGATTACACATTGAAGAGCTGGTACTCCAATCTGAAACAGAGGCAAGGGAGGTGATCTATGCAGCCTACCAGAGAGGAATTCGGTGCATGGTGGGTGATACCGTCTCGGTTCGGGAAGCCCGTTCTCTGGGAATGGTAGGGTACCTCATCGAATCGGGAGAGGAAGCCATCCAGAATGCACTGCAGCAGGCTATCCAGCTGGTAAAAGTGCAGAGAAAAGAACGGGAACGGACAGCCCTGTTCAAAGCTGTGGTGGATAGTTCCCGGGATGCCATTATAGCTGTGGACTCCCAGGGGATGATCACTGTCTGCAACGCTCTGGCGGAATCACTATTTGGCCTGGATGCAGTTTCAGTGATTGGGAAACCGGTATCCAGCGTTCTCCCGCACCCGGCTCTGCGGAAGGTATTTACCGAAGAGGAACATCCTGCAGTGGATGTTATAAAGATCCAGGGAAAATCTATTGCAGTGGAACGATACCCGATCCTGATGGAAGGGGAACCGATGGGAATCGTAGCATCCTTCCAATCAGTAGGAAAGGTTCAGGAGTACGAACTCCAGGTACGAAACAAGGTCTTCCAGAAGGGTCTGGTCGCGCGAGCAACCCTGGATTCCATGATTGCAAGGTCAAAAAAAATGGTGGAAGTGAAGGAAAAAGCCCTTCGGTTTGCCACCCTGGGATCTACCATCCTCCTATCCGGGCCGACGGGTGTGGGCAAAGAAATGTTAGCCCAGAGTATCCATAACCTATCACCCCACCGGTTTGGCCCTTTTGTTGCCATCAACTGTGCAGCCTTGCCGGAAAACCTGCTGGAAAGCGAACTCTTTGGATACGAAGAAGGGGCCTTCACAGGAGCTTTGAAAGGGGGAAAACCTGGTTTGTTCGAACTGGCACACAACGGAACCCTCTTTCTCGACGAAATTTCGGAAATGTCCCTCTCCTTACAGGCGCGGATCCTTCGGGCCATGCAGGAACGGGAGGTACTCCGAATAGGGGGGTCTTCCATGATACGGGTAAATGTTCACATCATAGCGGCAACCAATAAGGATCTCCGGGAGTTGGTGCAGAAAGGAGCCTTTCGAGAAGATCTGTACTACCGGATTACGGTGTTGACTCTCTTTGTACCCCCCCTTCGGGAACGGCCAGAAGACATTCCCGCTCTCGCCTTGCATTTCTTAAACCGCCTCTCTTCCCTGCACCCCGGTCCTAACTCCTTTACCCCGGATGCCATGGAACTCCTCCTTCAGTATGCCTGGCCAGGGAATGTTCGAGAACTCGCTTCTGTAGTAGAGCGCGCTTTCTTTTCCACCAAAGAATCGCAGATCGATCGATACACCCTGGAGGAATCCTTACTCCCTTCTTTCCCAAAAATGGAATCGTACCCTATCGATGTAGGAAACGGCGCACTGAAAACTCTCGAGCGAGAGGCCATCAGGAAAGCTCTGGAAGAGGAGGGGTTTCATATAAGTCGGGCAGCAAAACGGTTGGGGATCGATCGAAGCACCCTGTGGCGGAAGTTGAAGAAGATTCATTGAACTGTCGGTTCTATCTGCCGTTCCTCTGTCGTCGCTATGTTGCAAATTGCTACATAGATTGTTGAATATTTCAACAAACATGCTAAGGGCAACGCATATCATCCCCCCATCCGCAGCCGGGTCATCAGATAGAAGGTGGAGTAGAGAGCTTCTTTCTATAGTGGTTGGGTACCCTATTTCGAGGAAGTCAATAGAATTATGAACCCGTGATCCTTAACCTATCAGTTTGTATGAAATATCCTTTTGAGTTTTTAAAGGAAGGCACAGTAATTGCATATTCTCTTTATAGGATATATAGTGTGGTGTGCCCCATGAGCATCTATGTAATTACGGATGATTTGACAGGAGCCAACGATACAGCTGTACAGTTCGCAAAGAAGGGACTACGAACGGTTGTTTCCCTCGATCTCATACATCTAGGAAGACCAGAAGAACAGAACGAAGTGACCGTCCTCAACACGGATAGCCGTGCTCTTGAGCCGAATATGGCAGTCGATCGAATCCGAAGTGTCTTTCGATCCCTTTCCTTTTCTGCACAAGATGTTCTATTCAAGAAAATAGATTCCACTTTACGGGGGAATATCGTTCCAGAAGTGGAGGAAGTCCTAAAACTTTCCCAAAATGAAATTGCGATTGTGGCACCCGCCTACCCAAAGAATGGAAGGACAACGATTAACGGGATCCATTATGTTCGGGGAATCCCTGTAGCTGAAACCGAAGCAGCTTCGGATCCGAGGTGCCCTATACGATATTCCCATATTCCTACCCTATTCCAATCTCTGGGCTCTCTACCCACGGCATCGATACCCCTCGATCATGTACGATCGGGAAGATTGAAAGAAAAAGTCGCCAGCCATGCAAAAGAAGGGAAACGGATCCTTATCTTCGATTCGGAAACAGAGGAGGATCTCTGGGCCATTGTACAGGGGGTCTCTGCCAGTGGACAAAAGAGCCTCTGGGTAGGAAGCGCGGGCCTGGCGGAATCCTTATCCGAACATTACATCACCTCCCTCAAAAGGGATGTCTCTCCCTCTCCAGGTTCCTTGCATGGCGATTCCAGCGTTAACCCTGAATCCAAACCAGTCCTTATCATTCTAGGCAGCATGAGTGAGGTATCCACCCAGCAAGGAAAGGTTTTTGCTCAGTGGGCGGGAATTGACCCCTTGATTCTCGACCCAAAAGAGATCCTGAAAGGGGGCGCCATGGATACAACTCTGGTACGGATCCATGCCCATCTAAGGGAAGGGAGACATACCCTTCTCATGTCGGATCGACGCAAAATTGACCCTTCTTCTAACGGTTCCTCGAATCCGATCGAAAGACTTCTCCATGCCTTTCAGGACCTCGGTGCTGGAATCGATTTTTCCCTCTGTTCGGGTCTCCTTATCACAGGAGGAGACATTGCAACAGCTGTCTGCAGAGGAATGGGAGTGCATAGCATTGAAGTTCTGGACGAAACTTCCCCGGGCATTCCCCTCGGTCGAGTTCGAGGGGGCAGGTGGGAAGGGTTACCCCTCGTCACGAAAGCGGGAGCTTTTGGAGCACCGGATGCCTTTATTATCGCAGTTCGTCGAATTAGTTCGATCGTCGGAAAGGAGAGATAAGTATGGAACAAGTAACTGTCAGCCTCCCCTGCGGATGCGCCGAAATTGATGTAACTCTACCGAAGAAAAACCTCATCGGAGTGTACTCACCGCGGGAGATCCCTCACAAAGAGGAAGTGCAGAAAATCCTTCGTCGAAGTCTGGAGAATCCGATCGGAACCCGCCCCCTTCGTGAACTGGTGGCGGGAAAAGAAAAGGTCGTAATCGTGGCAGATGACAATACCCGTCTTACACCTACCCAATTGATCCTCCCCATCCTTCTGAACGAAATGAACGCAGCGGGAGTCCCGGATTCCAGGATATCGGTGGTGATTGCACTGGGAACCCACAGGTTCATGACAGAGGAGGAAATACTAACGAAGTTCGGCGAGGAGGTCGTCCGCCGGGTGCCTGTATACAACCACCCTTTTAAAGATCCCAGGGAACTGGTGGATCTGGGCACAACGGAGAATGGAACGAGAATACAGGTAAACAAGCGGGTATACGAGGCGGACTTCAAAATCGGTGTGGGAAGCATCGTTCCCCACCACATTCCGGGGTTTGCGGGGGGCTCCAAGATCGTGCAACCCGGGGTCTGCGGAGAACACACCACAGCGGATACTCACCTCCTGTCTGTACGAGCCAAACGGTCCTACCTGGGGATATTGGACAACCCGGTGAGGGTGGAACTTGACATCATCGCACGAAAAGTAGGCCTCCATACAATCCTGAACACGGTTCTGGACAAAAACGGAGAAGTGGTGGATGCCTTCTATGGGGATGTGCAGGAGGCCTTTCGAGTGGGAGTGAAGCGTTGCATCGAGGTATACTCTACCCCTATTCCACGGGAGGCAGATATCGTGCTGGCAGGTTCCCATCCCTGCGATATCGAGTTCTGGCAGGCTCATAAGACCCTCTACCCGGCTGACCTTGCCGTGAAAGAAGGAGGAATCATCATTGTGATAACCCCTTGCTACGAGGGAGTAGCGAGGACTCACCAGGACATTTTGGAAATAACGAATATGAAAAGCGATGAAATCCGAACTCTCGTTTCTAACGGGAAGGCGAAGGACGAGGTTGCTGCTGCTTTGGCCATTGCCTGGGCGCAGGTAAAAGAGCGGGAATCTGTGTTTATAGTTTCTGATGGCATTGACAAAAAGACGGCTGAGCTCCTCGGATTCACCTGGTTCCCCACTGCTCAGGATGCATTGGACGCTGCCTTTCAGAAGAAAGGCCCGGAAGCCTCTGTTACGGTGCTGACTCATGCGCCGGATATGCTTCCTGTTCTTCCACATGATCAAAAACGGTACGTTGTACCGTAGAAATATCAGGTAACAAGTATAAGGAGAAAAGAGCATGAAGAGAATTTGTACGCTTCTTTTGGTGATCCTTCTGGTTAGTGGATTCCTCTTTGCCGGCGGTTCCAAGGAAAAACCGGCAGAGGCAAAGAAGTTCACCCTCCGTGTGGGTCACACACTCACGGATGACTCCCACTATGGGGTTGGGCTGGCAAAACTGGCAGAGCTAGCCAAGCAGAAAAGTAACGGCACCATCGAAATCCAGGCATTCGGCAATTCGAAGCTTGGGAACGAGAGAGATTTGATCGAAGGGGTAAGTCTTGGAACTGTAGAAATGTGCCTGACTTCAACAGGGCCTCTTCCTAACTTCTCCAAGGCCTTCATGGTGTTCGACCTTCCCTTCATCGTACAGGACAGGAATAAGTTCTATCCTATCCTGGATGGGGAGACCGGACAAAAGATGCTGGACGCTCTGGGTTCCAAAGGGATCAAAGGAGTCGTTTTCTTTGAAAATGGGTTTCGCCACATCACCAACTCCAAGCGCCCCATCAACGTTCCTGATGACTTGAAAGGATTGAAGATCCGGTTAATGGAAAACCCTGTGCACCTGGAAACCTTCCGCGTATTGGGTGCCAATCCTTCCCCCATGGCTTTCGGAGAGCTCTTCACCGCGTTGCAGCAGAAGGTGATGGATGGCCAGGAGAACCCCCTCCTGATCATCAAAACCAGCAAGTTCTATGAAGTGCAGAAGTACCTGGCCCTAACAGGTCATTTCTACTCTCCTGCGGTTCTTATGATCAATGAAAAACTCTACAAGAGTATGAGTCCGGATCAGCAGAAGGCCTTCCAGAGCGCGGCAGCAGAAGCCCGGGATTTTGAACGGAACTTTATCATCGAAAGCGAAAAGAAGCTGGTGGACGAGCTGAAATCCCTCGGAATGGAAGTCACCACCCCTGATAAGGCGGTATTCCAGAAAGCGGCAGCCTCTGTGTACACTAAGTTCGAAGGAGACATTGGGAAAGAACTGATTCAAAAAGTACGAGGGCAGTAGTATACTACCAGTAGTTCAGACGGGTCAGAGTAGAGGCGGCATCCTGTTGCTGCCTCTACTCTTTCTCATTCCAACTGTATACACCGCGTATAGGAAGGAGGGTTCCCTTGAAGCGCCTGTTCAAACGGTTCAATAACCTGGAGGAGGTTGTGCTGGTTGTTCTTTTCCCCATCATGGTGGTGACGATTTTCGTGGCAACGATGATTCGGTATCTTTCGACCCTTTCACTCGTATGGGCAGAAGAACTGGCACGGTACTGCATGGTTTGGATTGGGTTTCTTGGAGCCAGTCTTGGCATTCAGAAGAACGCTCATATTGGAGTAGAAGCGTTTGTATCTAAATTACCCGAACGGTACAAACCGCACTTATCTACCTTTCGAACCTCCGTAATTATTTTGTTCAATGTCCTTATCCTGATCTTCTCACTGCAGATCATATGGTCGCAAATACAAACTGAACAGGTATCTCCAGCCTTAAGGATTCCCATGGGAATCGCGTATGGAGCCATCCCTGTGGGAATGGGTCTTATGACCTACAGGGGCCTCCAGCGATTCAAACAGGATCGATCCCCCTCTGCATCCAAGTAGGAGTTCTGTTATGGAATACATACTTTTTGGATCCTTCATCATCCTTCTGGTCCTGAATATACCGATTGCTATCGCGTTGGGAACGGCTGGCATCATCGCCCTCGTATTCGGAGACATGCCTACCCCACCTCTTCTCATTGCCCAGAGAATGTTTACTTCTCTTGATTCATTTCCCTTCATGGCTATCCCCTTCTTCATGCTGGCAGGCGGGTTCATGGAGCAAGGAGGGATGTCTAGGAGGCTGGTGAATTTTGCCCGGGCGATCGTAGGATCCCTCAAAGGCGGGTTAGGTATCATTACCATTGTATCCTGCGCTTTCTTTGCCGCTCTCTCAGGTTCAAACCCGGCCACAGTAGCTGCTATCGGTTCTATCATGATTCCTGCCATGATCCAGGCAGGGTACCCGATGAGTTTTGCCACTGCCCTTGCCGCTGCAGGGGGAACGTTGGGGGTTGTCATCCCCCCCAGCATCCCCATGGTAACCTATGGGGTTGTAACCAACACTTCCATCGGAGATCTTTTCATAGGCGGGCTTATACCAGGCATCCTTTTAGCTGCATCCCTCATCGGGGTAGTTATCTGGAAGGCTCATACGTTGAATCTTCCCCGGGGCGAAAGAAGCTCACCAAAGCGACTGTGGGAAACGGGTCGAGAAGCGATCCTAGCCCTTTTCATGCCTGTAATCATTCTCGGGGGAATCTACGGCGGTATCTTTACCCCTACGGAAGCAGCTGCCGTAGCTGTAGTGTATTCTTTCATCGTAGGGGTGTTTATTTTCAAAGAAATCAACTTTGAACGAGTGATTCAGATCATCCTGAAAGCGTCGGTAAACACTGCGGTGGTATTTTTCGTGATAGCCACCTCTTCCTCGTTTTCCTGGCTCCTTACTTCCCTTCAGGTGCCTGCAAGGGTAGCAGCAGCCATGCTGGAAATCTCCCGGAATCCCTTTATCATTGTTCTCTTCCTGAACGTGGTACTCCTCTTCTTAGGGGCAATTCTCGAAACGCAGGCTATCATCCTGCTGGTCACTCCCATTATTTTCCCCCTGGCACAGCAACTCGGGATTCACCCCATCGTCCTCGGTATCATTATTGTCGTGAACACCTCTATCGGGATGATCACCCCTCCCATGGCCGTAAACCTATTCGTAGCCTGTAGTTTGACCGGCCTCACTATAGAAAAAATCTCCCGAGCAATCCTTGTTTTTCTGGCTGCAGAGTTGGTTACCCTCCTCTTGATCAGCAATGTACCCTACCTCTCTTTGGGACTTTTGAACTTTCTGCGGGGTAGTTAAGAGAACTGTGTTGGGCCCAGTAGGACTTGAACCTACGACCCGCGGATTATGAGTCCGCCGCTCTGACCAACTGAGCTATGGGCCCGACAAAAGAATTTTGTGGAAATTGTTATGCCATAAAGTGGGGTTCGATGTCAATGAAGGGTGCAGAAAAAGAGGGAGGAGACTTTCCATCTCCTCCCTTGTATGAAAGAGACTTTTTGCAATTTACAATCGGAACAATAGATCCGCATAACTGGGGAAAGGCCATCGGTCTTTACTGACCATCGTTTCTAACTTGTCTGCGTGTTTTCGAACTTCGCCCATGGCAGCAAACACCTTGTTCCGCATGAAACGTGCATGGGAAAGGATGTCGCTGTCGTGTTCTCCCCCTTCTTCTACGAGAGATTCCAGCTCGTGGGTTTTTTCCTTCAATGCGGCGGCTTCCTCCACCAGAGTCTTCAGGAATGCCTCGTGCACCCCTAAGGGATAAGACGCACTGATATTCTTTAGCTGGGATATAGTATCAGCCGTATCCTTGATGAAGGAAAGAACTGCAGGATAGATCTGCTTGTTCACCATGTTGATCATGGTTCTTGCTTCGATATTGATCTGTTTGATGTACCGTTCCAGATAGATCGTGTATCGGGACTCCAATTCCTGCTTGGTAAATACTTTATGTTTGACGAAGAGATCTATGCAGTAAGGCTTTACAATTTCAGTCAGCGCTTCCACCGTATTCGGGATATTTGGCAGTCCGCGTTTCTCCGCTTCCTTTATCCACTCAGGAGCATAATTATTCCCGTTAAACACGATCCGTTTATGAGCCTGATAAGTCTCTTTTACGATCTTCTCCACTTCACGGGTAGGATCCGTTGCAGACTCCAACCTTTCGGCAAACTGAGAGAGCACCTCTGCCACAGCCGTGTTGAGCACCACATTCGGGCCCGCTACACTTTCTGAAGAGGGGACCATCCGAAACTCGAACTTGTTTCCTGTGAAAGCAAAGGGTGAAGTTCTGTTTCGATCAGTTAAGTCTTTAGGGAGTCTTGGCAAGGTAGTAACCCCGATTTCCAGGTTGCCCCCGTTCCTGGCTTCCACAGGTTTACCACTGGCAAGTTTTTCCAGGATCTCGGTTAAGCTGTCCCCCAGGAAGACGGACACAATGGCAGGCGGGGCCTCGTTGGCACCCAAACGATGATCGTTCCCGCTGTTGGCACAGGACATCCGAAGCAAGGCAGCGTAGGTATCCACCGCCTTTAACACAGCCATACAAAATAGCAGGAACTGGGCATTCTGGTGGGGGCTGTCCCCTGGATCCAGTAGATTGATCCCATCATCGGTACCGATGGACCAGTTATTGTGCTTTCCCGACCCATTCACGCCGGCAAAGGGCTTTTCGTGGAGAAGGGCTGCAAGGCCATGACGGCTGGCAACCCGTTTCATCGTTTCCATCACCAGCTGGTTCCAGTCGCAGGCTACGCTGGAAGCCGTGAAGATCGTTGCCAATTCGAACTGGTTGGGGGCTACCTCGTTATGCTGCGTTTTCGCGGAAATCCCCAATTTCCAGAGCTCATAATTCAGCTCCCGCATGAAATCTGCAATTCGCTCTTTTATATAGCCGAAGTAATGATCCTCCATTTCCTGCCCCTTGGGAGGCATAGCGCCAAAAAGGGTCCGTCCGGTTAGCATGAGATCCAACCGTTTGTCGAATAGCGCCTTCTCCACGAGGAAGTACTCCTGTTCGGGCCCCAGAGTGGGGATCACCCGTTTCGAACTCGTGTTACCCAGCGCCCTCAGTACCCGAAGGGCCTGTTTGTTCAGCGCCTCCATCGAACGGAGGAGCGGGACTTTCTTGTCCAGGGCTTCCCCTGTGTAGGAGACAAAGGCAGTAGGTATGTAGAGGGTTACTCCTGTTTGATCCTCCTTCAAGAAGGCGGGGGTATTCACATCCCAGGCAGTGTACCCACGAGCTTCGAAGGTAGACCGCAGTCCTCCAGAGGGGAAGGAGGAAGCATCCGGCTCGCCTTTGATCAACTCCTTGCCGGAAAACTCCATGATGACCCGACCATCTGCAGTGGGAGAGATGAAAGAATCGTGTTTTTCTGCGGTTAATCCCGTCAGGGGCTGGAACCAATGAGTGAAATGGGTAGCTCCTCGTTCGATTGCCCAATCCCGCATAGCGGCGGCAACAACTTCCGCTACCTCAAGAGTTAACTCTGTTTCTCCTTGTTGCACCCGTTTCAGTTCCCGATAGATTCCCTTAGGAAGGCGTTCCCTCATTACAGAATCATTGAAGGAATTGATTCCATAGATGCTGGGAACAGGGGTACTGGCAAAATCGATAGCAGACTTGGACATGTGTTTCTCCTTTAGGGAAAATTAGATTATATAATGCTTTTAAAGCAAATATAATGCCAAGAATAGCATAATATCCTATCTCTTTTTTCAGAATACAAATAGCAAAGAGATAAAAAAAGACAATCAAGTAGTTTTTCACCAATGAAGGCACAAGAATGTAGCAAACGCACAGGAGAGCCCACAATCCTGTAGGATATCGAAGGAAGGACGGTTAGGCAAGGGGGGTGGCTGGATACACTCGATACTTCTTGACGAAACCGCAGGGCCGGTAGGTCATCTTAGCCTGCCGAAGGCCGGGATCCCCCAAATCCTGTTCCCGGTTTATGTAAAGAATGTATTTTGGCAACGCTGCTGCAAAGGCTTGATTTATGAACTGATAAATGCCCTTGTATTTGTCCAACGCTTTTTCAAAGTGCACCGCAAAACTTCTTCCTCGGGCTAAAGATTCCCCCAGGGTATAGGCTGCTGGTTCCCCTTCTACGTAGTACAGGTACCCTTTCAGGTTCAGCATATCCATCAGTTCCAGAGCTTCCCGTGCCGCCCGATAATCCCCATCTTCCGATTTGGCCTTACGCCATTCCTCCAACACGTAGAAGGCATCTTCCAGATGATGTTTCCGCATCGGCCTTTCTTCGTACCTGTAATTGTTCAGAAAGGCGTTTACCAGGTTCCGTTTCTTATGGTACTGCTTGCCGGGAAGAGTTGCCAGTTGCTCACGAAGGTAGAGGTAGTCGAAATTATCCCTATCCTCCTCTATGGTGTACCCCCATTGCTCCAGTTGTACCCGCCCCGCATTGGTATCGCCTTCTGAAAGGTTCTTGAGGTAATCATGGGTTCTAAAGATATCGGCCAGTAGCTCCCTGTCCTCAGGTAACCCACAGGGCAACATAAAGAACCGTTTCCCGTCCTTCTCCCCTGAAATCACCGCTGTCTGATTGGGCAACCAGGAAACTCGGTACTGATACGTATTTCTGAATAGGTACAGACCGGCAAAGGTGAACTCGGATATCCCATCCTTCAACATGGATAGTCGTGGATGCAGGATAGAACGCATGGATAGATCTATAGGCGCAAAAGCTGGATAGGAAGGTATACTCATGATAAATCTAAATTAATACGGAATAGGAGAAATGACAAACCCTTCATTGGAGAGGTCCGGAATAGGTTCATACTGTCTCAGCAGTCCAAGCTTGACGAATAGTTCGAATAAACCGGCATTGATGGTTTGACGGATCCGAATCGTTAGCCCCCCATCGGAATGGATCGTTTCGCATTCCACTTCGTCATTTTCCCTGGAAACAACCGTAAAGAGATGAAGTAATCCATCCACCGTTTCCAAACAGTAGGTTTCCATAGGCACACCTCTTTTCTTCTAATAACCAGTTGTGCCTTATCCGAAGATGTCCAGTTTAATGTTCGGCTTGTTCGAGGTCGATGATTAGGGTATGCAAAAAAAGCAGTTTCCGCAGAAATGGTTTCTCGGCCTGACCCTTTCCCTTTTGTTTTTGGGTAACACGTGGGCAGAGAGTGTACTTGTTTCAGCCTTTGGGTACACAGTAGATCTCCCTCCTGGGTGGGTGGTTCTAGATGCCACGGATCCAAATCTAGTTTCTTTTACGGACCCTGCCCGAAAAGCAGTGTTTCAGGTGGCCGTATACCCTAAGGATACCTTTGCCACTGCAATGGATATCCTTCAATTTGCCAAAGGAAAGTTCAAGGCTAAGGGCGATATAGCACCCTTTCTCTTCAATAAGATGGATGCAACACTAGCGGACTATACGTTCCTGGCAGGAAAATATCCGGCCCGTGGATACTTCGTAGGGATCCTTGGGGAGTCCTATAATTATCTTCTCATTGCTTTCGCTTCCGACTCTTCCTATAGTGAATACCATGACTTTCTCCTCTCCCTCCTTGATAGTTTTTCACCCGGGGAGGAATCGCGAAAAGCACCCGGTCCCATAAGCCAGTTCTACAGGGAGTTCCCGGATCCCCAACCTTACTGGAAAGAGATACGTATCGACGAGACGTCCCTCCCGCTGGAAGTAGGTTCGGGAGAAATTGAAGCTAACTCGGTAGTGATTGAACGGGAGGCAAGGATCCTGGCCAGGTACGCTCGTACCCCTTCCACTTTCCCCGAGGCGTGGAAACGGTACTATCAACTAATTTTTCGGGATACCTACCTCCGGCTGAAACCCATGGCAGAAACACTCCTATCCTATCTCAAAAAGAAAGGGGTCTCACGAGAACAGTTCCCTTCCACGCTCCTGGCCTGGATACAGGGGTTTACCTACACCCGGAAATCCACCCTCTCCGATCTGGCCTCTCCATTGGAGATTGCATTGAGTGCTACAGGAGACTGTGATGCTCGATCACTTCTATACGCGGCACTCCTCAAACACTGGGGGTTCGAAGCGATTCTCCTCGTATCCCATACGTATCAGCATGCTATGGCAGCAGTAGACATTCCAGGAAAGGGAGCACGATTCACCTTTGAAGGGAAAGGGTATCTGGTGGCGGAACTTACCGACAAGGTAGCCCTCGGATTGATCAACAAGAACATGGCCGATCCTTCCCACTGGATTCCCATTTCTTTCGATGGGAAGATCCAGCCCTGAAATTCTAGAGGGATCCTCCCATTTCTCGAAACGCGTAGTATACGTTTCCCATTGCCTGCAATTCTTGCCGGGAAAGAACCCGGTCCCGGGTAAAATCGGGAAAGGCAATCAGGATGTGAATCTCCCCCTCCCCCTGTACAAGTTCTCGGAGGATTTCAAGGATCCTCCCCTTCACGGGGAGTCGGATAATCTCTTTTCGAAATCCACCCTGCTCCACCGCCAGTACATCCGAAGAATGGTAGGGAACCGAAAAGGTTCGCCCGCCTTTGGAAAGAGCGATACCAACTACGGAATAGTCTCTTCGAACAACCCAATACCCATGTTGAATGTTCAAATAGAGGGAAAGGTCTCGCTTCTCTTCGATAGAAAGATACATCCCCTGTCCTTCCAGTGAAGCAAAGCTGGCATCGAAGTACTCCACCCTCCCATCTGGTTGAGTTCTTTTTATGAGACCACTTCGACCTTCTAATCCTTTCTCTACTGCTCCTTTCTCTGCTCCACCGAGAGATGTCTTTCCCCCTAAACTGGATTGGGTGGTAAACCTTATTTCTTCAAGAACCTTATTCAGGTATTGATGATCTTCCTTCAGCCTGGCAAGCTCTCGTTCCAACTGATCGATCCTGCTTTTCCGAGCTTCGGTATCCTTCAAAAGCCTTTCCTTCGTCTCTTGCAGTTCCTTCATTTCTGATTCCAGTGAACTGATCTTTTCCAACAATTCTTTTTCTTTCCTACGGAGTTCTGTCCCTTCATTCTTACATACTGATAGTTCCCTTCGAAGGGATTCGTTCTCCGATTTTACTCTATTCAACTCTTCTGTCTGGCAAGAGAGAAGAAAAAGAACCAGGCTTCCCAAAAGCAATTTTTTTCTCATACCTACTCCTATCCCTAATTTCGGCACGACCTGAAGATTCGTGAACGGTAGCGGAGCCCGAACAGTAGCGAAAATGGGAAGCGAAGAAGAGAGATCCTATCGCATTTGGGTAATCGTAGGAGGATGCTTTGAAAGGTCACTTCCAATTGGTACCTATCGAAAAAAACCCCCTGGATGTGATGAGCAAAAAAAAAGGAGAGAGAACCTCTCCTTACCCCTTTAGACCGCCGGGAATCTCCCCCTCGTAGGAAAATCCCCCTTTCCTCCGGTAGCTCAGCGAATAGTGTAAACCCGAATCTTTCCGCCGTCAAATACTTTTTGCCCCTGTTTCTTACCCCTTGCGAAAGGAGATACTCATCGATAGAGTGTCCGCCATGAAGAACGTCTGGGTATTGTACAATGCCGTAACAGAGGTATACTCCAAAAAAACAAAAGATTGGATCTCCGAAGCCGCTGTTCAGGATGAGGTGGAGGCTGTATGTACCCATCTAAAGACTCTAGGATTTTCTTGCACTCGCTATCCTCTCCTTGATGTACGAAAGCTTATACATGACCTTTCCTCTCCTCCTCCTCTGATCTTCAACCTCTGTGAAGGGTTTCGAGGGAAGGCAAACTATGAAATGCACGTGGCGGCGTTATTGGAGCTTCTGGGAATACCCTTCACAGGGAATACTGCAAAGGCTCTTGGAATCGCTCAGGACAAAGACCTGACTAAACGGATCCTCATGGCTAGCGGAATTCCTACCCCCCGATGGATGACATACAAGGGGGGGGACATGAGCGATTATTTTCTTCTTTCCTTCCCTCTGATCGTAAAGCCGGCCCGGGAGGATGCCAGTGCAGGTATCGGAAGGCGAAACGTAGTGGAAGATAAAGAAAGCCTTTTTCAAGTGGCGAGGGATCTTTTTGAGCATTACCATCAACCAATCCTCATCGAAGAGTTCCTCCCTGGCCGGGAATTCAGCGTAAGTCTTTTAGAGATACACAAGGAATTGCACCCCCTTCCCATTTCCGAAATCTCACTGAAAGACCTGGAAAAGGATGGACCGGCCATCGTATCGTACGAGGCCAAATGGATCGAAGACAGTCCGGAATACCAACTGACCCCCTCTATCTGCCCTGCACCTGTTAGTTCAGCTTTGGGACAAACCCTTCGAACCCTGGCAATCGAAACCTGGAAGATCCTGGGCGGAAAAGATTACGGAAGAGTGGACTTCCGCCTGGATCGGGAAGGAGTCCCGTACGTGCTGGAATTCAACCCGAACCCCGATATTAGCCTGCAAGCAGGATTCCCCAAAGCCTTGAACGCAGCGGAAATCCCGTACGAGGAATTTCTTAAAATCCTCATTGAAAACAACCTGTCGGCGAAGGAGTTTTTACCATGAAACCTGTCCATGTTCGTCCTTTTGTCATCGAAGATCGAGCCCCTATTCTGGACATTCTCCATCGAACCGGAATGTTCACCTCCGAGGAGATTGAGGTAGCCCGGGAATTGATCGATGCGTGGATCTATCGGCCAGAACAAAAAGATTACATTCTGTATGCTGCCGAGGCGGAAGGGAAGGTATGGGGATACGTCTGTTATGGTCCTACCCCGGCCACAGAAGGGACCTTCGATCTGTACTGGATCGCGGTAGACCCCCTTCAACAGCGTTCCGGGATCGGCAAACAGTTACTCCTCTTTACAGAGGAGCTCATACGAAAGGATCGAGGAAGGTTGATCATCATCGAGACATCCTCCCAGGACAAGTACAGCCCCACCCGTTCTTTCTATGAACGTAATGGGTATATCCTCGAAGCACGGATCAAGGATTTCTACCGCTCTGGAGACGATCGGCTGATCTACGTCAAGCGGTTCTAAAAAAAACCTCGATTTCTCTCCTGAACTTTTCCCACTGTTCCTTCGAAGGGAAAGATCCCTGGATTCTAGAGGGAGTCCCTCCCCCCTTCCCTCCATGCAGTTTTAAAGGTTCCCGAAACGCTTCCCTGAGATCGAGGCCTGGTAAACGGTTTTCTTCTGAAGGGTTCAGGTTCTGAGCCCCTACAAACGACACGGACTCCCCTTCCTTCCCTTTCCGGACCAGACCCAGGAGGAGTAACCCTTTAGCCTGTGAAAGGAACGCTTCTTCCATGAACCGAAGATCTTCCGCATCCCCTTCTGTAAGGGCTAAGGAAAGGAAAACCCCCCTCCTTTGCTCTGAAACGACCAACTCCGTTCCGGTTTGCAGCCATTCCTTCATTTTCAGGAGATAGTATTCCCTTTTCAAGGATGAGAGTCTTTGGGTGAGAGATTTTATTTCTTCCTGGAGGCTCTTCACCGCTCTTGGGAGATCCTCTGTTCCCGCTGTGCATACAGAACGCAAGCTGGACAGGATCTCCTCGTATCTGGATAGCCTTCGTACTGCCCGCTCTCCCACGAGGAGATGGAGCCGTATCCGTCCCCGGATCCGTTCTTCTCCTACAAGGAGGGCCATCCGAAGGGGGGCAAGGGAATCCAGATGAATGCCGCTACAGGCGGTTCGGTCCACCCCCTCGATCTCGACTACCCGTAAAGGCCCTTCTAAGTCGGGAATCCGCCGAAGAGAGGGGGTTTCGTGCCGATTTTCATCGATCCAGAATGTACGAACGGGAGGATTCTCCAGGATCTTTCGGTTCGCCTCCTCCTGGATTAACTCCCTGTACCCTTCTGGCAAGGATTCCTGGGCAACCTCAATTGTGGTTGTCTGCTCCCCAAAATGCACGGAAACCGTATCTACCTGCAGGATTTTTTTCAATAGGGCAGACACTAAGTGCTGTCCCGTATGCTGTTCCCTGTACTCCTGCCTGTGCTTCCCGTCCAGACGGCAGATTACCCGCATATCCTTCTGGAACTGGGGAAATGTAGCGAGCCAGGTTTTTGCCTCTACCAGGGGAAAAAACGTTTCATAGCCCACGACAGGTACCCCGCCGATCCACCCAATGTCCGCTGGTTGTCCACCCTTCCCGGGGAAAAAGGGGGAAGGGTCCAGCTCGATCAACATCCTGTCGTCCCTAGGATGGATTGATAGAACCTTTGCTTCGATCTCATACAACTCGGGTTGCTCGTAGTAGAGTGCTTGTTTCACTGCCTTCACGATCCGAAAGATTACCCTTAAATTAGCTGCGCAGGCAAGTATGCATCCATTTTAATTTTTTAATTGATTTTTTAATTGAATTTTAATCTTTATTGATTAATAAAACAATTGATCTGACAAACTAACATGGGATACAATACTGTACGTCAATTGAATCGCTAAATGATAGGAGGATGAGATGAAACGGGTTTTTCTTTTTGTTCTAGGAATATGTATCCTTGGAGGATTCCTTTTTGCCGCTGGCGCAAAGGAAGCGAAACCTTTAGGATCCGAAGAAAACCCCATTGTGTGGGCCTTCGTTCCTTCCAGTGATACTCAAAAGGTCGTCTCGGGTGCCAAAGCCATGGTAGACCTCCTGCAAAAGGAGACGGGGTATTTCTACAAGGTTCTGGTTCCCACCGAATTTGGCGGCGCTATCGAAGCATTGGCCACTAATCCACCTTCAGCCCATATGGCTTCCCTCAATACATTCGCCTATATCATCGCCGCAGAAAAGAAAGTTGCCAGGGCAGAGTTGATCGCGGTTCGTCGGGGCAAAACCACCTATAACGGCCAGATCATTGCCCGTGCCGGGAGCGGCATAAAGGACCTGCAAGACTTAAAAGGTAAAATTTTTGCCCGTGTAGATCCAACCTCAACCACAGGATGGGTAATCCCCAGTTTGATGTTACGGGCTGCCAGGATCGATCTGGAGAAAGACATCAAGATCCTCGATGCAGGAAGTCATGATGGAGTCGTTTCGGCCGTATACCGGGGGGATGCCGATGCGGGTGCTTGCTTCGTGGATGCCCGAACGAACATTCAGAAAACCAACCCCGATGTAATGGAAAAGGTTGTTGTGATTGCTACTACCATCGATGTACCGAACGATGGGATCCAATTCTCCCCAGCCATGCCCGAAGAAATGCGGAAGAAGATCATCTCTGCCATGCTGAAAATCGCAAAGACCGATGAAGGGAAGAAAGCCCTCCGTCAGGCCTATAACTGGGACGATCTAGCGGCTCTGGGGGATAGTTTCTACGATCCTTTCCGCCAGATCCTTCAATCCGCCGGAGTGAATCCTTCCTCTTTTGTGAAGTAACCTGTGCATACCAGGGGAGGCACTCCTCCCCTGCGTCTTTTCACCTCGACCCTTTGAATAGAGGGGTGGGAAAGAGGTCTATATGCTGGAAGTCCAACATCTCACGAAGGTATATCCGGATGGCACAGTAGCCCTGAAGGATGTGAGCTTCTCGGTACAGGATGGAGAATTCCTCGTTGTGATCGGCCTTTCGGGCGCGGGGAAATCTACACTCCTCCGGTGTATCAACCGTCTGATAGAACCTAGCGGAGGCAAGATCCTATGGAACGGAATAGATGTAACAGAGGCGGATCCCAAATCTCTCCGTAAGATTCGACGCGATTTTGGCATGGTCTTCCAGCAATTCAATCTTGTGCATAGACTGAGCGTACAGATGAACGTCCTTGCAGGGAGGCTGGGGTATGTGTCCCCAACCAAGAGCCTCCTCTATCGGTTCAATGAAGAGGACTATCGGTTGGCAGAGGAGGCCCTACGGAAAGTAGGTCTTCTAGAGATGGCCTATAAACGGGCACGGGAACTCTCAGGGGGTCAACAACAACGGGTAGGAATCGCCCGGGCCCTGATGCAACAGCCAAAGGTGATTTTAGCCGATGAACCTGTAGCAAGCCTCGACCCTGTGCTTGCGCACTCTATCCTGGGATATCTGGAACAATTGAACAAAGAAGAGGGAATTACCGTGATCTGCAGTCTACACTACCTGGATCTGGTACAGCGGTACGCATCCCGGGTAATCGGTCTGCGGGGAGGACAACTGGTATACGAAGGATCTAGAGAAGACATCCGCCGAATGACGGATGATCAATTCAAAGAAGTCTACGGGGAAGAAGCCGAACGGATTGCCCCTCCCTCACTGGCAGGAGGGACGAATGATGCCTAAGTTTGCTTGGATATTCTCGATCTTACTGCCCGGGCTGGGTCAACTGGTATTGGGGCAGGTGCAGCGTGGGGTTTTTGCTTTAAGCGGATTCCTCACTTCCATAGCCCTGGCTTACTGGAGGTTTAGCCTTCTCGCCCCGCGGGAAACTACCCTAATCGGAGTCCTTCGAAGATCCCTGGAGCGGCGCCCTGGCTTTACTTCGTTCGTTCTTTTACTGATTGCTTTGTTCTGGATCCTGGGGATATTGGATACCCTCAAACTTGCTCATCCTGGCCCTGGGAAAAAGGTGAGGGGACTATTGTCCTTCTTTTTTACGCTGAGTCTTCTCCTCTTCGTTTTAGGCTGGCAGATCAGCGAAATAGATGTCTCCCGGATGGTGAAAGATTTTAACAAAGCTATGACTCCCCTGAATCGGGTACTGTGGCCCTGGAAAGCGGCTGTCACTCGAGATACGCGGGTCCTATCTGCCCGTGCAGAGATACTGGAAGGGGAAGGTACTCCACCTGGTAAACCTGTTTCGAAACCTGGACAACCCTACGTGTATGCGGAACCTACTGTTGGAATCGCCTCCAAACTGGATGAAAAAGGGCAGCCTGTACCGGGGACCATCATTACTCTCCATGGTTCTGGTTTCGAACCGAATACGAAGACCGACATCTGGTGGGAAGATCCCATTGGAAGCCGGTTCCAGGTTCGGATCGGGGGCGAATACCTAACGGTTATCACCGATGCAGAGGGAAAGTTTTCCGTGCAACTTCCCATTCCCTATAGCATCATTCCCCCCGGGGCAGTAAAAGGGCCGCTGATCCATTACGCGGAAGCGCAACAGATCTTTCCCGTAGGTCCCCTGAAACCCAGTACACCCTTCCTGGAGATCGTGAGCCGGATGGTAGAAACCATCGTGATGGGCTTGATGGCTACGGTGCTGGGAATCTTATTTGCCATCCCTCTCAGTTTCCTCGCTGCCCGTAACATCATGCACGGTTCCTGGATCGGGATGAGCATCTACTACCTTATGCGGTTCATCATGAATGTAGTACGATCCATTGAACCTATCATCTGGGCTGTGATTGCCGTAGTGTGGGTGGGGCTGGGACCCTTCGCAGGGGTGATTGCCCTTACCATCCATTCCATTGCATCCCTCGGGAAACTCTACTCAGAAGCCATCGAAGGAATCGACCATGGTCCCATAGAGGCTGTACAGGCCACAGGAGCCACAAAACTGCAGACCATCATGTTTGCCGTCATCCCACAGATGGTGAGTCCCTTCATCAGTTTTTCCATCTATCGGTGGGATATCAATGTGCGAATGTCCACCATTATCGGAATGGTGGGAGGCGGAGGTGTGGGATTCGTTCTCCTGCAGTACGTACGCCTTTTGGATTATCAGGCCGCGGGTATCGCCGTATGGTTCATTGCCGTAACAGTAGCCGTTCTGGACTATGTGAGTGCCGAGATCCGGGAGCGGATGATTTAAAAAGCGGATGATTTAAACGTAGAAACGATAAATCATACCCTTTTGGCACCCTTTAAGTTGATTTCGGAGCGCCTCTACCCTCCTCCTGCACATCCCGAAGAAGATCAAGGAACCGTTTCCCATATTCCAGGAATGTTTCTATCCGTTTTTCCAGCGGAGCCGTTACTGAAGGGTCGTGGTACACCACCTGCATGTGGGGTTCCAGGGAGAATCCTCCATCGTACCCGGTTCGAAGTAGATCTACTAAGATCCTCCGAATATCTCCCTTTCCTTCTCCCGGCCAGCAGTAGACCTCTTCATTGGTCTTTTCCTTCCAGTAGGAATCTTTGATGTGAACGTACGCAATCGCTGGGCGAACAGCCTGGTAGAACTCCCAGGAAGATTGCATGGGATACGGATACGGTTTGGAATAATCCCGGGTAATAGGGGGGTTCCCCGTATCGAACACGAGCTTGAGTCCCGGTACCTGCTCCAGCATGCGGAGAGTATGACCAATACTCATCCCCCCATAATTTGCACAGTTTTCATGCACAGGTGTTACTCCCTCATCGAGGAACATTGAGGTTAGGTATCGCAACCTTCGAAACCGTTCCTCTTCCTGCTGATCCTCCAGTGGCCGTCCTTCGTTATCGAAAAGAATCGCATAACTCATGATCCGGATCATACGGGTGCCTAGCCGCTTCATCCGTTTCAGTGCCCTCTTTGCCACTTCCACTGTCTGTTCAAAGGGTGCAGTAATGGGTGTTCCCCAGTTTGCCAGGGTAGACCCAAAACAGTTCACCTCTATTCCAGCCTTTTCCAGCTCTTCCGCTACCCTCTCGAATTGTTCCTCTGGAAGATCGTGTATGTTCTTTCCCTCGATGCTTCGAGCTTCTAGATGTCTTAACCCCAGCGCTTTCAATACCCGAATCTGATCTTCCACACGATCTGCCGCTTCATCGGCAAAGGCACTGACGTACATTCACTCCTCCCATACGGTTCGTAAGAATGCTCTAGTGTTCCGTAGCACTACTCTTGGATTCTCTGGAAGGGTAAAAATTTCCAGCGACATCCATCCGTTGTACTTCTTTTCTTTCAGTACACGAAACGCCGATCGGTAGGCGGGATCCTGGCCTTCCTTCTCGGGCATTGGCCATGAGCCTTCCCGGCTATTGAAATGAACATGCCGAATCACGGGAAAATACGTCGAAATCAGTGCGTCCCATGGTTCTGTTTCATCCCCTGTATTATGAAAATCGAACATTCCCGAAAGTCCCGGATGGTTGATCGTCGTAACCCACTCGTTCATCTCCTTCATCGTATTCACCATATCAGTAGCAGAGGAAGGCAATGCTTCCAGTAAAATTACTGAACCATTCTGAAATGCCACCTCTGCGGCGCTGGCTAATCCTTCCCGAAAATACTCCATTGCCCTCTCTTTCGGAGTAGTTCCCGCTGCTCTCTGCGCAGGAGAACCCAGTACCAGCACTCCCCCGCCCAACCCTCCCGCCACTTCCAGGAGAAGCTTCAAGTGTCCCCAGGCCCTTTCCCTATCTCTCGGATCTTCTGAAAGGAGTCGGAGGCCTTCGGGTTTTAAGAAGAGCCAGTGGAACCCCACAAAGGTCAATCCGGATCGGGAAAGGGAAGTTCGAAGGGTT
>CALKLC010000036.1 GCA_937991975.1 uncultured Spirochaetales bacterium
TTCGGATTCAACCATTCTTTCGAGAAGAGTTTTCTGGGAATCTACCTGAAGGATAGCAACACTGCTTGATAGAATTCGAGGAAGAGCCTGCTGGATCCTTCTTTCGATTGTATTTGTTACCGCGGGTGCATTAGGTCCGAAGTAAGAAGCATTCTCTTCAATCTCGAGAGAGAGGGTTTGTTTCTGCCAATCAATGGCCCCTCTCCATTTGAAAGGAGGGGTTTGACCTCCGGGTTCCTGTCCAGACACCCCCATTGTAAGGTTCCAAACCAGATAGAGGAACCAGAACGTGTATTTCAACCTCCATCCCATCTAGACCTTCCCTTCGGCGTTTTTTCAGGGCACCTTGAGGGTGATTCCTGGATGAATAGGGTCCTCCTCACGGAGGTTGTTCTCCTGAGCCAAACGCGCTACCGTAGTCTGATAAGTCCTGGCGATAGTCCAGAGGCTATCCCCTTCTCGAACGGTGTAGGTGTTGGTGAAGGGTCCTGCAGGAGAAAGATCCTGCGCAGCATTCCTTACCGACTGTCGGAAAGGCCCTACATCCTTTAATTTGGGTATGAGGAGTTTCCTCCCCAGTTGCAGAGTCTCTGGCCGTATTCCAGGATTATAGTCCAGGATCATCGAGATAGGAGGTCCAAAGTGGAGGGAAAGATCGTACAGAGTATCGCCGGGGCCCACTGTATGCACTACGAAGTCCAAGAGACGATTCTTTTCATCCTGCAATAGAGTCTTTATTTTTTCTACATACTGCTCAGGCACTTTCAGGGCATAATTCTTTGGGGGAGTAATAGGAAATTGCAATTCCCGATTCCCCAGAAGCAAGGTTTCTAAAGGAATGCCTGCCTTTCTGGCTAACACCCGTAGATCTACAGGGTAGGAAAGAGGAACCTGTACCCATTCCATTCCCCCTTCCCAATCGAGAGGATGGCCCTTTCGTCCGAGATAGGTAGCATAGAGAGCTACTGCAAGGAAACGAGGTATGTAGGCCCGAGTTTCTCGGGGGAGAAGTCGAGATTCTGAGATTTTCCAATAATCTTTCCCAGGGTTTTTTTGCATCACAGTGAGTACTCGATTCAAGCCACAGTTGTACGCTGCCAATGCAAAGAGCCAATCCTTTGTGTATCGGTAATTCAACGACAGTTTCTCGAAGGCTCCGATCGTTGATTTCCAGAAATCCCTCCGTTCATCTACCCATTCGTTACGAACCATCCAGGGGTGCATACTGTCTGCCATGAATTGCCAGATTCCTAAAGCTCCTTTGGGAGACCTTGCAAAGGGATTATAGAGGGATTCTACGATGGGCAGGTAAAAGACTTCGGGAGGAAGTCTGTATTCCTCAATTTTTTTTCGGATGAAGGATGCGTACGGTTTTGCCCGTTCCAGGGCAATCTGGATACGGAACTGATCTTCGGTAGATCGCAAGATCCGTTTGTAATTTTCTTCAACGACGGAGTCCCAGGTAAAGACAGAGGAAAGGACTTCCGGTCCAGCGTGGTTTTGTCTGACACTGGTGATATCATAACTTAAGGGAATGGATTGGGTTCGTAGGGCTCTTTTTTGGTCGTAGTCTGGCATAGGAACGGAAGCAGGTCGTTCGGGCACCCGCTCCTGCTCTCCGTAGGAATACCACTCCCCTGTCATGAAAACCATCATGAAGTAGATCAGAGCTTTTCGCCGAAGAAGATGCCAGCCCATTCCCATCTCCCATGAATAGAAGGATCCTGTGGATAGTTGATTTTTCGGAAGTACAGGTACCAGGTGGCGATCCTGTAGGTCCAACCCCATGTTTCCAGGTAGGCTTCCTGCGTGTTGGAATCTATGTCGAGGGTATCGGCATACCGGACTACGGATCCCCGAAGGAAGGTCCCTATATCGAAAGATGCCTGGGAGTAACTCTCCGATTCATCCTGCTCCCACGACATGGCAAAGAAGTTCACCTGCGCTCGTAGATTCAAAAGAGCCCGTACATCCTTCTGGTCTATGGCGGTTTTGATTTCTTTCACGATCTCTTCAAGGCTCTCCCGGGTCCATCTCTTGTCCGAGGCATGAAAAGCAAGGAAGCTGGATACCTGTCGGTGGGCTTCGGGATTCTCAGGAATAACCGTATCAGGGTACTTTAAGAATTTATTGTACATCTGTATGGCTTGTTCCCATTCGCCGAGGGTTTCATAGGTTTTTCCCATATAGTAGAAGGTGGAACCTGGTTCGAGATGATGAGGGAAACGGGCCTGCATCTCTTTATAATAGTTTATACGGTATTCTCCCTCTTTAGTAAGACGGATGAGTTCCTGAAGGCACTGGAGATGTATGGATTTACCCTGGAAGGTCAGATCTGGATGGTTTTGCAGAATCCGGTTGTAGTAGTAAGCAGCAATGGGGAGTGCATTCTGTTCATGATAGTTCCGAGCTACCCGGAACAGGTAATAGGCATTGAAAGGGTCTTTCGGATGTTTTTCCACATATGAGGTAAGGAATACGGTCATTCTATCCGGATAGCCGGAAGCGTATAGGTTGTTGGCGATCTGCTTCAGGAGGACGAAACGGCTGGCGTCTTCTTTTGTGCCTTCCCGAAACAAGCGAAGGAGTTCTTTAGTCTCTTTTACTTTTTCTTCAGTTCCTACAAGATAGTAGGAATCTTGCGAGGAGCATCGGGCAAAGAGAAAAAATACACTGATTAGTACGAGTAAAAATCCTATGCCCTTCATGCTGGGGGAATTGTACAGAGGGAAGAAAGGTAATTCAAGATCTAGAGCTGGAAAAGTGTTGCATCTTGACTTACACTTGGAACCATGAGCGATTTCGATGTGGTGGTAATTGGAGCCGGCATAGGAGGTATGGTGGCAGCTAATTATCTGGTCTCCCTGGGTATGAAAACCCTGGTAGTGGAGCAGAGCCACCATACCGGAGGAAATATGTCAGGGTTTTCCAGAAAAGGGTACTATTTTGATGGGGGGGACCAATCGTTCGAAAGTTTAGGGATTGTGTTTCCCATCCTGGCGGAACTGGATCTGTATGACCGGATTGGATGGACTAAGTGCCGGTACCGGATGAAATCTCCGGATTTTGATTTCTTCATCGACTCCTTTGACCAGGTTGAAGAAGCTTTGCAGAGTGCTTTCCCCGAAGAACCAGGCATCCGGCCCCTTTTCCGGGAAGTTCGGAAAGTATCGGAGTTTATCGATGCCAACTGTACCCCCTGGGAGTTTCCCCTACTTCATCGGTTCTCATGGATACATCTCCTTAAGCTTCTACCCCATCTACCGAAACTACAGAAATGGATCAAATTTTCCTACCGTGAAAAGGTCTGTTCATTGATCCGGAATCCAGAACTGAGGGAATGGTTTACCCAGATTGGGTATTATCGAATGCCCTTCATTTTCTTTGCGGGCTTCTGGCACCTCTGGATGAAGGATTACTGGTATCCCCAGGGAGGAATGCAGCATTTCCATGATCTGTTGGCACAGAGATTCACCCAGGCGGGAGGGGCGCTACGATTCAATACCCGAATTACCCAAATTCTAAGCGAAGGGAGAAAAGTTACAGCCCTGCAGACAACCGAAGGAGAGCGAATCACTGCAAAACGGTTCATCTATGGGGGGGATTACAAAAGGCTCGTATTGGAGTTGACCGATCCTACCCTCTGGGATAGCGGGTTTCAAGAAAAGATTAAAAAAGCCCGCCTGACAGAAGCCATTTTAAATGTATACCTCGGTGTTCGTAGATCGCCGGCCGAACTGGAAAACACTCTCCAGGCCCCCCATGCTTTTTATTTTCCCAATTACAAGGTGATCTTTCCCGATCCGTATTCCCCCAGGGATGTGCATCGTTCCATGTGGGTAGCTCTCAACCATTTTGGGAAAGACAATCCGAATGCGGCTCCTCCAGGTTGCACAACGGTAGTACTTCAAACCTACAGTTCCTATTTCTGGGAGAACTGCTGGTTGAATGGATCAAGCTCTTACCCTCGAAGTGTCCTTTATAAGCAATTCAAGAATGAGATTGGAATGCAATTGGTGGACACCGCCGAACATATACTGCCTGGACTGAAAGATGATATCGAGTATTTAGAAGTAGGAACTCCCCTTTCCCTGGAGCGTTTTACCCTCAACACAGAAGGCTCCACAGGGGGATGGTGCTATGATACGGACCTTTCCCCTGTATTTCGGTTGCCTGGTCTCAACTTGATTTATACTCCCCTCTCTAATTTGTTCACCTGCGGCCATTACAGTGTATGGCCCGGCGGTGTAATTTCCGCATGTTTGAGTGGGAAGATCGTGGCCAACTTGACAGCAGGAAGAAAACCCTTTGCTACCCTGAAGCCGTCGATAGTGGATTTTTAAATGATCCGGCACCTATGGATCCTGATCTGTTGGGTTCTTTCAGGCACCTATTGTTTATATTCTCAATCCCTCTCTGTATTCTATCAACTAGGCGACACATACAAGATCATCGAAAAGCATAACTACCGTAAATGGGAAAATGGCAAGTATCTGGGAGCTGTATATCGGGAAATTCGAGGCATGCTCAAGAGGGATGTGAATCCGGAAGAAGCCCGGTTCCGTGGCCGATTCTACCTGTTAGAGCAAACTCAGCAGGGAGGAACGATTACTGCCCCCCTTATTGAAGCCTCTTTCCCTGCGGAGATCCTGGTAACCGGGTACGGCATCATCCTTTCATCCTCAGTGGAACGGTTCCCCACTATGCGAAAATTCCCCATCCTGCCCGGGGAAGGAGGTGGGGGGAACAGGTGGCAGGAGATGGCCGAGCGGGTGCTGGATCCGGATTTCAACGGAAAGGTCACGGTAGTGCCTGTGCTGGTGGATTATCGATACGAAGGGGTAGGAACGTATCGGAACGAGGAAGGGCACCGGGTCGCAGGGAAATACGCAGTGCGGTACAGGGGGGAATCGATAGGGACCAAAGATCCAGATTTGAAAGAGGTTCAGGGGACCCACGATGTGGTGATCTTCCTCTCAAAACGGGAAGGGGGTATGAGGTTCATTACCGAAACCTTCAAAGAAGAGTATAGGTATAAGACGGGCAGGATCATTCGATTGGAGGGCACGGTGGCGACCTTTTTCGAAGGAGTGACTCCATTGAGCCCCACACGGATCGCGGAGGTACTCGGTATTCCACGGCTCCCTGATACGGCTTCGATTCCTCAGATCTCTCCCGCGCGGCCTGCATCCCCTTCCGCTTCTCCCGATGTTTCGTCTGCTCCGTTAACCGGCTCCGCTCTTCCACCTGACCCTTCGTCTAATCTGTTTCCCCAGCCTTCCTCTGCTCCTCCTCCGGTATCTGCCCCTCTGGAGGCTCCGAAGGTCGATCTTCCTGCAGAACCGAAGTTGTCCCATGCATTCTCGGAGTCGCCTTTAAGCCCCCGGATACTTCCGGATGTAGAACTGGAAGAAAAGCCCGAAGGCCTCACTCTCACAGTCAAGAACCTTCGATTCAAACCGGATTCTGCCGAATTACTTCCCGAAGAGAACTCCCGTCTCCTTGCCCTTGCCAATGGGTTGAAGCAGATCCCGAACAAACGGTTTCTCGTGGTGGGTCATACAGCCGATGTGGGGAACCCCGTGGGCCAGAAAAAACTTTCCTTAGAGCGGGCAAAGACCATTGTAGAAGCCCTGGTACGATTGGGAGTTCCGAAAGATCGGTTTCTTTACGAAGGAAGGGGAGGCAAGGAACCTGTGGCCCCGAACTCGGATGAGACGGGCAGAGCTCGAAACCGCAGGGTGGAGATCACAATCCTGGAGGAGTGATGTACTGGTGTAGCAATTATGCGGATCGATTCCTGACTCCCTTGCAAAGATTTGACAATCCTTATACGTTTATCCCATGCATGAACAAATCCTGGAACTTCCCAAATCGATCATGGTGGGCGATCCCGGTTCGTTTGCCCAGCATACACTGCGGAACCGATTCCCGGAAATCATCGCTAAAGTTGCACTGTCCCACCCTCCTGAAAGCAGTGAGCGAAAGAGTCTTTTTGCCCTTATAGATGAGATCCCTGACGGTCGGATCCTGGATCCTTTTGAGAAAGGTCTGGCAGAGGAAGAGGAGTTCTTACCCGAAGAACTCCTGGATTGGAAACGGGAACTCAACGTTTGGGCAGAATCCCGATGGATCGATTTGCCCTTCTATTTTGCGGAGGCGTACCTTTACTTAAGGATTCTAATTGCCGGTGGGTACTATCGTAAGGGTTCCCCTACCTACCGAAAGGATCCATTTGCCCCACAGAAAGCAGAAGAACTGCAGGGGGTTCTGCAAGAAACTAGCTGGAAAAAGTCGCTGGAACGGGCTTCGGATCCCACCCACGCTCTCTTGTTAATGTTAAAAGGAAACCGGGTAGACCTTTCCAATACAAAAATTGCCCAGCATGGAAGGAAGCAGGTGCATCACGATGGATCTGAAGAGCTGTTGATCAATCACCTTAAAGCCGTATCCGAAAAGACCCGTAAGGCCAAACGTCTCGACATTGTACTGGACAATGCGGGTTCCGAATTGATCTGTGACCTGCACTTTGCCAGCGTTGTTTTATCTAGTGGGGATAGAAAGGTCGTATTACACGGGAAAGCAGCTCCTTTCTTTGTTTCGGATGCTACGAAGAAGGATGTAGTAGAAACGGTCCAATGGCTGGTAGAGGGAGAGGTTTTCGCTTCATGGGGAAAAAACCTGAAGCACTTCCTCGAATCAGGGATGCTGGAAGTGCGGGATCATTACTTCTGGAATGGCCCCTGTCATTTTCCTTTCCTGCCGCAGGATCTGAGGAAAGAGTTCGAAAGAAGCGATCTGGTGATCTTCAAGGGGGATGCGAATTACAGACGTTTGTTAGAGGATAGAAAATGGCCTTTTTCTGCAAAGATGGAAGATCTACTTTCCTGGTTTCCGGGAGATCTGGCAGTCCTCCGTACCTTGAAGAGCGAGATTCTTGTAGGAATCCCGGAGGATAAAGTTCACGAGATGTTTGCCAGGGATCCAGCCTGGTTGGTGGACGGAAAATGGGGTATTGTTCAATTGGTAGAGAAAAAAAGTGGTCTCAGGTTGTAGATTGAAAAAGGTTGATATAAGATGAATACGGAGGGTCCTATGAAAACCAAGGTCTTGTTGGGTGTATTCGTTCTGGTGTTCCTCTTTACACTAAGTTCCATGGTCTTTGGCGGAGGAAGTTCGGAGAAACTCCCCCCAAAAGTATCTGTGGAAAAAGAGGACGAATACCTTTCTCCCGCCACTTCACCGGGAGTCAAGGATACGGTAACCATCAAGATCAGCATAGAGCCTGATCGGCAGAGCAAGATGGTGATCAAGGAGTACCGGTTGACAGTGCGGGATGCCCAGGGGAAGGATGTACGGGTATGGCAAAACAGAGATGAGCGGGAACCAGGATTTTTCGCCCGGCTCTTCATTGCCCTTGGATTCATGAAGAAACCGGAATTGGAAGTACCGGAAGCCATCACCTGGGATGGGAAGGATATGGAAGGAAGGGTGGTTCCGGATGGGGTATACACGTACGTGCTGGAAGCGTGGGACGATGGAGGGAACCGCTCAGAATCGGAGCCCCGAAAACTCATCGTGGACAATACTCCCCCTTCTGCCCAAATCAGTTTTGAATATACGGTATTCTCTCCCAACAACGACGGCCAGAAGGATACCCTTCCGATTCGAGTAACTGCCAGTAAGGAAGATCGATGGAAAGGAGATGTTCGGGATAAGGAGGGGAAAATTGTCGCTCAGGGAGAGTGGAAGGATCAACCACCGGAAGTTTTCTACTGGACAGGGCAGGATGAAAAGGGGAACCTCCTTCCTGATGGGGTTTATACGATCACCCTCTCTTCTGAAGATCGAGCGGGAAACACGTTTTCTCTAACCAGTCCACCGGTTACCATCGATACCCGTTCACGGGCCTTTACCCTGGGGATCGATTACCCCTCCTTTTCTCCCAATGGAGATAATGTGCAGGATGAAGTAACGATCACTCCTTCCGGTTTCCTCTTGGATGGGCTCCTGGATGTGGTGCTGGAAGTGGTGGATCAGAACGGTAGAGTGCGGAGAACCGAGCGAGCTACACCTCCTTTGCCTCCTTCCGTGAAGTTCGATGGGATAGATCAGGGGGGGGCTGTGCTACCCGATGGAACCTATACTGTACGGGTGACAGCCACCTATGAGAATGGCACCGTAGCGGTGGCCCAAACACAGCCGATTGTTCTCGATACAAGGCCTGCGCAGATACAGATCACGGCTACCACCCCCATCATCTCGCCTAACGGAGATGGCAACAAGGACGATGTAACCTTCACCCTATCGGGAGGAAAGGAAGGCATCTGGAAGGGGATCATCTCCGATGAGGCAGGCAACATCCTTTTTACCTATGAACATGAGGGGTCGATCCCTTCGACTCTCTATTTCGATGGGATGGGATTGGACGGTAAACCGATTCCCGATGGGAGGTATGTTTTATCTATCGAGGGTAGGGATCTGGCAGGAAATCCCGGAAGATCCAACCGCTTTGTTCTGGAAGTGGACACCCGTCCCACTACTCTCGGGGTAGGGGTAGACCTCTCTGCATTCTCCCCCAACGGGGATGGGGTCAAGGATCGGATCGCCATCCGGCCCATCCTGCATCAGGGAAGGGAAACGGAGGCGTATAGGGTAACGATCAAGAATCGGGAGGGGAAAGTCGTCCGTACCCTGGAAGAAGTCAGGGCAGTGCCTCCGGAGATTTATTGGGATGGAAAAGACGATGGAGGAAAGGTAGTTTCGGATGGGCTCTATACCGCCGAATTGGAAGTTTCCTACAGAAACGGGAATCGTCCCAGGGCGACTTCTGTTCCCTTCGAAGTGGATACGATCTATCCCGAAGCCGTGATTCAGATCACTGAAAGAGAGATCAGGGCAACCCCCAATGGAACGGTGAAACCCATCACGGTAGAGCAACGAACGAGTGAGGAGCCTTCCTGGACAGGGGAGTTCGTTTCAGTCAGCACTGGACAGGTGGTGTTCCAGCAGAAGTGGTCGGGCAACGCCCCCACTTTCGCATGGAATGGAGAAGGAACCAGCGGGAAATCTGTTCCGGATGGAGCGTACCTATACCGCTTGACCGGAGAAGACAAGGCAGGGAATCGGAAGGTCTGGGAAGTGAAGGATCTAAGGGTAAGCTGGCTACGGCCCGAAGTAAAGGTAATACCCCAGTTGACGGTTTTTTCTCCCAATGGCGATGGGGTAAAGGATACCCTTTCCCTCGATCTTTCCACTACAGTCTCGGAGGGGATTCTTGGATGGAGGTTGGAATTGATACAGGAGGGGAAGCAAGTTGCTGCCTGGGAAGAGAAAGGACCTGTTCCTTCGAATGTCACCTGGGATGGAAAGGATCCCAGGGGGGTGGTGGTTCCAGATGGTACCTACACAGTGCGACTTTCTGTACTGTATGAAGGGGGAGAGGTCTCTGCCGATGCGCCCATTCCCATACGGGTGGATACCACTCCGCCGCTTGTAACACTGGAACTGGCCCCTGTTCCCTTCAGTCCTGACCATGATGGTAGGGAAGATGCCTTGCAAGTGAGGATTGCAGTAAAGGATGAAAGCAGTGTGGAATCCTGGAGTTTCAAGGTGCTCGATCCAGCTGGCAGGGAGTTCCAATCTCTGGAGGGGAAGGGAGCACCTCCTGCTTCCGTAGAGTGGGATGGATACTCCAAAACCGGAGACCTCGTACAGGC
>CALKLC010000037.1 GCA_937991975.1 uncultured Spirochaetales bacterium
GTAGCAGGGTGCAAAGAACTATCTATATCAGAAAAAACAATGCGGGTGAAGGGTAAAACCTTCAAAGAGGGAGACTTTATTACCATCGATGGGAACACCGGAGAAGTGTTCGAGGGATCCCTCAAGTTGAACAAGCCGAAACTTTCCGAAGAGTACAATACTCTTATGAGCTGGGTGGATGAGGTTCGGTTAGGGGCTGCCCGTGAAGGGGTAACAGAGAGAGGGTTCCAGGTTCGGGCCAACGCAGATACCCCGAATGATGCAAGAATAGCCCGTGAGTTCGGTGCAGAGGGGATTGGGCTCTGCAGAACCGAACACATGTTCTTCGAGGACGGGAAGCTGGTGATCTTCCAGGAAATGATTGTGGCAGAGGATAGCGAAGCCCGCAGAAAAGCCTTACGAAAGCTCCTGCCCCTACAAAAAAAGGATTTCATTGGAATCTTCAGGGAGATGAATGGCCTTCCAGTGACCATCAGGTTACTGGATCCACCCCTCCATGAATTCGTGCCAAAGACGAAAGCCGAGATCCGGGAACTTGCCGAGATTCTTGGAGTATCTCCAAAGAAACTAGAAACAAAAGTAAAATCTCTCCATGAGTTTAACCCCATGCTGGGACATCGAGGGTGCCGGTTGGGTATTACCTATCCAGAGATCTACGACATGCAGGTGGAGGCGATCATCACCGCAGCCTGTGAGGTAGCGGCAAAGGGAATACAGGTGATCCCCGAGATTATGTTCCCATTGGTAGGGACAGTAAAAGAAATGGCCCTTCTGAAAGAGCGGGCAGAACGGATCATCCATGAAATCTTCCAGAAGAAAAAGACTCAGATTGCCTATAAAATCGGATCAATGATTGAACTACCGAGGGCAGCCATCATTGCTGATCGACTGGCACCCCTCGTAGATTTCTTTTCCTTTGGTACCAACGATCTTACCCAATGTGTGTATGGGTATTCCCGGGATGATGTGGGGTCATTCCTTCCGGTGTACCTGGAACAGAACACCCTGGAGGAAGATCCCTTCAAGAGTTTAGACCAGGAAGGAGTGGGTACGCTGGTAAGGATGGGCGCCGAGTCCAGCAGAAAGGTGAACCCAGAGATCAAACTCGGAATTTGTGGCGAGCATGGGGGGGATCCCAAATCGATCGAGTTCTGCTACCGGATGGGGATGAACTATGTGTCCTGCTCCCCCTACAGGGTGCCTGTGGCGCGACTGTCTGCAGCCCAGGCGGTCCTTCGGAATAAACCATGAGGGGTGGAAATGAAACTATCACAATCTACCTTTGGAAAGACTTCCCGTGGAGAAGAGGTCGAATTATACTCCCTTGAGACATCAAGTGGGTTAAAGGCAGAGATCATCTCTTATGGAGCTGCCCTGAAATCCTTCCGAATGCCTGACCGAACAGGAAAGGTTGGGGAAATCACTCTGGGGTTCGATACCCTTGCCGAGTACGAAGGGAACCGCAGATTTTTCGGCGCTACCATAGGGCGGGTGGCGAATCGGATCGCCGGAGGCCGGTTCTATCTGTATGGAAAAGAATACCGCTTAGCCGTGAACAATGGCCCCAACCATCTTCATGGGGGAGTTTTAGGATTCGATCGGGTGGTATGGAAGGGGGAAACCTTCCGTCAACCGGACAGAGTAAGCATCGTCTTCAGCTATACGAGCCCCCACGGTGAAGAAGGGTATCCGGGAGAGCTGAAGGTGCTGGTAACCTATACTTTCTCCGATGAGGGAGAGCTTTCCATCACCTATGAAGCAGAAACGGATGAACCAACTCCTGTAAACCTCACGAACCATACCTTCTGGAACCTTCAAGGAGTAGGAACGACAATCGAGCCGTTAGAATTGGAACTCCGTTGCCCCTTCTACCTCCCGGTGGATGATACCCTTATTCCTACGGGGGAGATTCTTTCAGTCCGGGGCACCCCGATGGATTTTACAACCCCCAAACCGATTGGAAAGGATATCGATCAGGTAAAGCCCAACGGTTACGATCACTGCTTTGTAATCGAAGGTGCCGCAGAGCCTTTGAGAACTGCAGCAATCATTCGAGATCCTGAGAGTGGTCGCACCATGGAGGTATTGACGGATCTTCCAGGGATACAGTTCTATTCGGGAAACATGATCAAGGATATTCAGGGTGCGGGAGGTGTATGGTTCAAGAAGCGGAGTGCTCTGTGCCTGGAAACTGAACTGTTCCCCGATTCGGTCCACCGTCCCCATTTCCCCTCAACCATCCTGCAACCGGATGCGGTGTTTCGGACCACGACTGTACATAGGTTCAGGGTAGACGTTTAGATAATTGACTATCTATCTCTCAAGGGAAAGGCCTCTCTTGCAGTGAGTTCTTTTTTTCTACATACTCCTTTGAAACAGATAAACGGGAGGTCGCACATGCATAACGTGTTTTTCAACGTGGTAGACGGTCCCTGGGAGGATCCAGGGAATGGACAAAAAAGAAAGATCCTGCATATGAATAACCTATCCATTATGCTCCTGCGGTTACCGAAGGGTACTGTTACCGAGGCAACCCATAAGCATCCAAACGAACAGGCGGCCGTTATTCTAAGCGGTCGTGCACGGATGCATGTCGGGGATGCGGTAAAAGAACTGGGCCCAGGGGATGGGTACCGTGTACCCGCGAACGTTCCTCATTATATCGAAATTATAGAGGATGCGGTCCTCGCCGATTTCTTTAGCCCTAAGAGGAGCGATTTAAAGCCCACAGAGCCGTAAGAGGGGATTACACCAACTGCCAGAAGATGCTCAACATGCTAAGTGGTGCCAAAATTGTGGTGTGGGTTGAAATATTACCCAAATACCCATGTTGCAGCCCGGGCAAGGCCCACCTGAACAAGGTCCTGTAAAGAACAGGGGCCCGCAAAGAGTGAAAGCTCGTTTTAAAACCGCTACGAGGCCGCCACAATTTTGGCACCATTAACTAAGATAAGAAATGATCTCTCACTCGAAAAATTGGTCTTGACAGATTAAGTTTCCTATCTGATACTTATTACATTATTCTTGGTCAACCAGATATGGTTAACCAGAGAGTGTTTTATGGCACGGCTCGCCAGGGCCATGAACCATGTGTTAACCGCTATGGTATGGAAGTAGGGATCGATATGCCAGATAATGCTCTTGATCTCTTCAAAGAGATTCAGGTTCGAAAGCCAACTGATCTTATCATCGAGCAGATTCGAAACCTTATTGCCAATGGAACCCTGAAACCGGGAATGAAACTTCCTCCAGAACGTGCCCTTGCAGAAAAGTTTCGTGTAGGGAGGGGATACATCCGGGAGGCTATAAAAAAACTTGAGTTCTATGGAATCCTGAAAACTATTCCAAAAAAAGGAACGTACGTATCATCCCTCGGAGTGAAGGCGTTGGAAGGACTCATTTCCAATATTCTGGGAATGGAGGAAAGGAATATTGAAAAGTTACTGGAAACCCGAGCTATACTGGAGATTCATACCGCACGAATGGCTGCTCGAAGGGGGACGGAAGAAGATTTCCGTCAGATTCAACAGAGCCATGAAGAGTTCAAACGAAAGGTATCTTTTGGGCAGCCCACCCTTGAGGAAGACCATGTGTTCCATCTCGCCATAGGATATGCCGCCCATAATAGCATTACCAATTCAATGATCGGTTTGATTATTCCCGATGTAATCATCATGAACCAAGATTACCAGGAAATGGGTATAGATCGGCTTCAAACGGTGAAGGAACATGAAGCAGTAATTGAAGCTATCTTAAAGCGGGATGCAGAGGGTGCTGCCGAGGCGATGCGGCATCATATGATCATGGCCCATAGAAGGAGGTTCCCAGGGAAAGAACCAGAGTGGATCTAAGGATATGAAGAAAAACAATAAACAGGAGAACAGCAGGAGGAGCATGGTGCAAACGGCAGAATCAGTAAAGTTAGATATCGATCACATAAAAGAGATGGCCACCCAGATCCGTCGGGATGTGATCCGAATGATCGCAGGCGTCGGGTCAGGGCACCCAGGTGGCGCCCTGGGGGCCGCAGAAATTTTTGCCCTTCTATACGGGGGAGTATTGCGGGTGGATCCTCGAAAGCTGAAGGATCCGCATCGGGATCGCTTCGTACTGAGTAACGGGCATATCTGTGCGGCCTTCTATTCGGCTTTGAGCTTAAAAGGATTCTTGCCCCGGGAGGAATTGAATACTTTTCGCAGGATCAATAGCCGCCTTCAGGGACACCCAGCTCGTGTAAAATTACCGGATCTTGTAGAAACCAGCTCTGGCCCCCTTGGGCAAGGGTTTTCTGTAGCCAATGGGATCGCTCTGGCTCTGAAACTGGATGGAAGCAGGGGGCGGGTGTATAGCCTGGTAGGGGATGGGGAAATACAGGAAGGACAGGTGTGGGAGGCTCTCATGACAGCAGCCCAGCACAGGTTGGGGAACCTTACCCTTATTGTGAGTTACAATGGTCTGCAGATCGATGGAGAAGTTCGAAAGATCAAGAATCTGATGCCCCTGAAGGCAAAATTCGAAAGTTTTGGATGGGAATGTGTGGAAACCGATGGACACGATGTGGTTGCCCTCTATCAGGCTTTAACAGAACCTGCAGGTGGAAATCCAATGAGCACGGATAAACCGAGGGCCATACTGGCTCATACAGTGATGGGAAAGGGAGTCCCCTTTATGGAGAACAAGGCTGTGTGGCATGGAACTTGCCCTACTCCTGCACAGGCAGAGGAGGCTCTTCTAGCCATAGGAAAAGCGAAAGGGTTCGAGGATTATCCTGCCCTGTCGAATCCAGACTTGTCTACCAGGAAAGGAGGCAAACGATGATCTTTGAGAAGCCTGCACCCATACGGGACGGATTTGGAAATGCCTTACTGGAGCTGGGGGAAAAGGATCCCAGGGTAGTCGTACTAACGGCGGATTTATCCGAGGCTATACGAGTCCACTGGTTTGCAGAGAAGTTCCCCCATCGATTTTTCCAGATGGGAATCGCAGAATCGGACATGGTTGGAACCGCCGCAGGCCTCGCAGTAGCAGGAAAGATTCCCTTCGTCACCACCTTTGCAGCCTTTGCAACCAGTCTGGCCAACACTCCTGTTCGGGTATCGGTAGCGTACAATCAGGCGAATGTAAAAATTGCTACCAGTCACGGAGGAGTCTGCGTCGGTGGAGATGGGGCCACCCATCAGAGTATTGAGGACATTGCGCTGATGCGGGTTCTTCCAGGGATGACCATTGTAGTTCCCTGTGATGCCAACGAGGCGTACAGGGCTACGCTTGCTGCAGCAGAGTATGAGGGGCCCTTGTATTTGCGACTGGGGCGGATCGCGACACCTATTCTAACAAAGGCACATACCCCTTTCAAAATAGGGAAAGCCCAGGTTTTAGCTCAAGGGAACGACCTGGCGATCATTGCCTGCGGCGCTATGGTGGGCTTTGCGCTCGAAGCAGCCCAATTGCTTGATAAGAAAGGCCTACGTGTGCGGGTAATCAACATGCATACGGTGAAACCCCTGGATCATTCGGCTGTGTTAAAGGCTGCTCAGGAATGCGGGGCACTGGTGACCATGGAAGAGCATTCCATCATTGGAGGCCTCGGCTCGGCGGTAACGGAACTGGTGGCGGAAAAATACCCTGTTCCCGTAGAACGGGTTGGGATACGAGACGTGTTCGGGGAGTCAGGGGAGCCCCATGAAATCCTGGAGAAATACGGACTTACCACAAAGGATCTGGTGAAGGCCTGCAAACGGGCCCTTAAACGGAAAGAGCCAAAGTAAGGAAATTGTCCCCTCGTGGAGGGGTGGAATAAACCTAGAAAAAGGAGACGAGTATGAAGAGATGGATGATCGTACTCTTCTTAGGGTTGGTGCTGCCTGGACTGATTTTTTCTGGTGGTGCCAGAGAACAGAAGGCTGAAGCGAAAACCGTTCGCTTCTGGTATCACTTCGATAATCCCGAAACTTCCGTGAAACCTCTGATCGAGAAGTTCGAACGGGAGAATCCGGGAATCAAGATCCAGGCCGAAATGGTGGCATGGGATGCGTACTTCCAGAAACTGATGACTTCCATTGCCGGAGGGAACCCCCCTGATGTGTCGCAGATCAAACTCTGGTGGCAACCCCAACTGGTAGAGATGAAAGCCCTGGCTCCTCTGGATGATTACATTGCCAAATGGCCGGGAAGAACGGACGTGTACGAGAAGATCTGGGAACTCACCCGGCATACGGATGGAAAGCAGTACCTGATGCCCCTGCAGATGGTGATCCTCTACCTCTACTACAGGGCGGACATGTTCAAGGAACTCGGGTTGAAAGTGCCTACCACGCGGGAGGAGTTCCTCGATGTTGCGAAGAAGCTTACCCGGGATACGAATGGGGATGGTCAGATCGATGTGTACGGTTTCGGTATCCGGGGAGGCCGAGGGGGGCATGACTATTGGGCAACCTTCGTGCTTTCATCCGGGGCAGAGATCATTACCAGGGAAGGGAAATCCGGCTTGACCACTCCCGAAGCGATTGCCGCCAACCAGTGGTACATCGATCTGTATCGGGTACACAAGGTAAGCCCACCCACCACTCCCACCGACGGGTTCAATGAAGTGATTGCCAACATGAAGTCAGGGAAAACAGCCATGACGATCCACCATCTGGGAAGTGCCAAGGGAATGGTGGAAGTGCTGGGCGATAAGATCTCGGCTGCTCCGGTACCGCGGGGAACCAAGGGTGCATGGACCAGTTTCGGTGATGAGGAGAATGGGATACTGGCCGCATCAAAAGTGAAGGACGAAGCCTTCAAGTGGTGCGCGTTCCTGGCAACTGCGGAGAACAATGCTCTCTGGCAGAAATCCAGCGGCCAGATTTCCATCAATAAATCCAATGGGCAGACGAAGGAAGCCCAGGAGAACCGTTTCATGAAAGCTTCGGTGGAATCGACCCCCTTTGCAGGAGTCCTGCCGGCTCACCCGAAGGTGGCTGAGTTCGTTGAGAGCGTTTGGCCTGCTACCATGCAGAGGGCATTCCTGGGACAGATCACCAGTGAACAGATGATGAAGATCTTTGAAGAGCATTTCTTCGGAAAGAAGTAACGGATAGAAAGGGGCCGAAAGGCCCCTCTTTTATACCCAAAGGGGATAAAAGGAGGGAAACCCTCTGTTGTGTATGCCCCTTTGGATGAAATGAAGAATGTAGAAAAGGGTAGAGCGGTATGATGCAAAAATCCATGAAGAGATGGGACCTGTTTCCCTACCTCCTCCTTTCGCCGGCTATGCTTGTAACTATTCTTGTGATTTTCTACCCTATTGTGCGAACCTTCACCTACAGTTTCATGCAGTACATTCTGTGGAAACCAAAAGAAATTCGGTTCATCGGCTTTGGCAACTACCTGAAGGCTCTGGAGGACCCTGTATTCTGGATATCCTTTCAGAACACTCTCATCTGGATCGTAGGGGTGATTTCCCTCCAGCTCCTCCTTGGTTTTGGTACCGCTCTACTCCTCAACCAGAAGTTCTTCTGGAGGGGGATAGCCCGCTCCCTCGTTTTGATACCCTGGGTAACTCCCAGCGTGATTACAGCCCTCATGTGGCGCTGGATGTACGACGGGAACCGGGGAATCATCAATGATCTATTGGTTCGGGCAGGGATCCTCTCATCCTACTTCCCCTGGTTAGCCAATGACAAAACGGCCCTCTATGCCATCATCCTCGCTCTTATGTGGCAGGGCTTCCCCTTCTTTGCCATCATGATCCTCGCAGGGCTTCAGGCAATACCCGAGACCCTATATGAGGCAGCAGAGGTAGATGGGGCTTCCACGTGGCAGAAGTTCACCCGAATCACCCTTCCTATGCTGGTACCCGTTCTATTCACCTCCCTCATGCTGCGGATTATCTGGGTGGCTAACTCGCTGGATATTATCTATATCATGACCGGCGGTGGCCCCGGGTATGCCACCCATACTTTACCCGTGTATTCATACATCCGGGCATACAAAGGGATGGACTTCGGATACGCTTCTACCATTGCAGTGGTTCTTACCCTTCTCATTACCCTCTTCGTGGCGATGTACGTTCGTAAGATCTTGAGGATGGAGGACAGGGGGACTGTATGAGGAAAGAAAGAATACGGAAAGGTAGAATGAAGCAGAGGACCCTGCGGAGAATCTTTACTCTCCATATTCCCCTGTTGCTGATCGTGGGTTTTGCCCTGGCTCCCTACGTGTGGACTTTCATCACCTCCCTTACTCCCGAGGAGGACTTGTACCTTGCCGGGTTTCGCTATTTCCCTTCGAATCCAACGGGGACGAATTACCAGCGGCTTTTCAGCCGGATCGACTACGGCCGAAACATCCTGGACAGCCTGATTGTAGCCTCCTGCACCATGCTTCTGGGACTCTCTATCACAGTTCCGGCGAGTTATTCTTTTTCCCGACACCGCTTCAGGGGAAGAACAGTACTGTTAGCCCAGTTCCTGGTCATCAACATGTTTCCCGTGGTTCTGCTGTTGGTACCCCTGTTCATCCTGATGCGAATCCTTGGCTTGATGGATACACATCTCTCCTTAATTATTGCGTACTCTACGTTCACGATCCCCTTTTCCACCTGGATGCTCACGGGATTCTTCAACGCAATCCCCAGGGAGTTAGATGAGGCGGCTCAGATCGATGGATGTAACCGCTTCACTACTCTTTTGCGAGTGGTGCTCCCTGTAGCTTTGCCGGGAATTTCTGCCACAGGGATTTACGTCTTCATTACGGCATGGAACGAGTTCATCTATGCAGCGATTCTCACAGGTTCCAACGTTCGGACCATCCCGATTGCTCTGCAGAATATGATCGGTGAGTTCAAGATTGCCTGGGGACTCCTCACGGCCGGTGGAGTTGTGAGCGCAGTCCCTGTGATCATACTGTTCTTCTTCATTCAGCGGCAGTTGATCCATGGCATGACAGCCGGGGCCGTAAAGGGGTAATCCATTACCAATACGTATTGCTACCCATAACAATTTTGGCACCACTACTTCTATTTGATACTCCAGATTGAACAACCCTCTTTTTTCTGATAATTTTTAAGCCATCTATGCACAAAATCGTATCGAAAAAACGGTTATCGGAAGAAGTCTTCCGCATAACAGTAGAAGCTCCTTACATTGCGGAAGCAAGAAAACCGGGGCAGTTCGTGATCGTCCAGCGGAACTCAGATTATGCGGAACGTATCCCCCTCACCATCGCTGACGCGGATCCCATAGAGGGAACCGTTACCATGATCTTCCAGACAGTGGGAAAATCTACCCATAAGTTGGCTGAACTGGAGGAGGGAGAGTATATTCAGAACATTCTGGGGCCCCTCGGTAGACCTACCCACATCGAGAAGGTTGGAAGGGTAGTTTGTGTAGGGGGGGGGATTGGAGCAGCCCCCCTGTACCCCATTGCCCAGGGGATGAAACAAGCGGGGAATCACCTCATCGTGATCCTTGGTGCCCGGACAAAAGAACTCCTCATCATGGAGGAGGAAATGCGGGCACTGGCAGACGAGCTGATCGTGGTAACGGACGACGGTTCCTACGGGCGGAAAGCCCTCGTCACAGAACCGCTCAAGGAACTCTGTCAGGCTTTTCCACGGCCGGATTGCGTGGTAGCGATCGGCCCTCCCATCATGATGAAGTTCTGTGCGGAAACCACTCGACCCTTCGGGATCAAAACGATCGTCTCTCTCAACACCATCATGATCGACGGAACCGGGATGTGCGGTGGCTGCCGGGTCAGTGTCGGAGGAGAGACGAAGTTCGTCTGTGTGGATGGGCCAGAGTTCGATGGGCATCTGGTGGATTTCAACAACATGATGCTTCGGCTCAGTGCCTACAAGGAAATCGAGCAGAAAGCCCATGAAGAGTGCCACTTAGAAATGCAACTAAAACAAATGCAATCTGGCAAGGGAAAGGGGAATCCATGATCGAAACCAGGAAGAAACTCACTCCAAAGGAACGGTTGGCCATTCCGCCTCAGGAGATGCCGGCCCAGGATCCCATCGTTCGTCGGCAGAACATGGAGGAAGTAGCTCTCGGGTATACGGAAGAGCAGGCACAGCTGGAGGCGTTGCGATGTCTACAATGCAAAAATGCTCCCTGTGTGGCTTCCTGCCCTGTACGGATCGATATCCCAGGATTCATTGCACAGATTGCAGAAGGTAACTACAAAGAGGCCCTGTCGATCCTTCGGGCCAGTAACCTTTTTCCTGCAATCTGTGGTCGGGTGTGCCCCCAGGAGGTGCAATGCCAGTCCACCTGTACAGTTGGTCGTTCCTTGAAGGACATCGAAAAGGCAGTTTCCATTGGCAGACTTGAACGATTTGCAGCGGATTGGGAACGATTCCATGGTGAACTGGATGTCCCTCCGGTAAAGCCTCCTTCGGGTAAACGGGTGGCTATCATCGGAAGCGGGCCTGCAGGGTTAGCCGCTGCGGCGGATCTGGCAAAAGAGGGGCATGAAGTAACGATCTTTGAGGCCTTCCACAAGCCCGGCGGGGTGATGATCTATGGAATCCCCGAGTTCCGTTTGCCCAAAGCGATCGTCCAACGGGAGATCGAAATCCTGGAAAAAATGGGGGTAAAGATCATTACTAATTTCCTTGTAGGTCGGACTCGGACATTACGGGATCTACTGGAGAAGGATGGATTCCATGCTATCTTCATCGGGAGCGGTGCAGGCTTGCCCAAGTTCATGGGGATTCCTGGCGAAAACCTCGTTGGAGTATTTTCCGCCAACGAGTACCTTACCCGTGCAAACCTCATGAAGGCCTATGAAAGAGGCAAGGCAGATACCCCCATCTATCCAGCCAAACGGGTAGCTGTGCTGGGAGGGGGAAACGTGGCAATGGATGCGGCGCGGATGGCTTTGCGGCTGGGGGCAGAAGAGGTGTTCGTAATCTATCGCCGTACAGAGAAAGAGATGCCTGCCCGGGCAGAAGAGGTGGCCCACGCGAAAGAGGAAGGCATCATTTTCCGATTCCTGGAGAATGCCAAACGGATCCTGGGGGACGATAAAAGCCGTGTCGTTGGGATCGAGTGTCTTTCCTATGAATTGGGAGAACCTGATGCCTCCGGCAGGAGGCGGCCTGTGGAGATTCCTGGAAGTGAACATGTGATGGATGTGGATTCTGTGATCGTTGCAATTGGGAACGAATCCCATCCTCTACTCCTGCAGACGAATCCAGAAATCGCGGTGGACAGGCATGGACACATCATTACCGATGAGACGGGGAAAACTTCAATGGAACGGGTGTACGCAGGAGGAGACATCGTGCTTGGCTCTGCTACCGTGATCCTTGCCATGGGGCAGGGAAGAAGAGCTGCTGCCTCGATCCATAGATTCCTGATAGAAAACTAATAGGTGTAAAAATAATTCTTGCAAAAACTTGATGCCGGACGTATGTTAGTATCAAGTTATTAAAAATATCAACAATAGGAGTTGCATATGGCCAAGTTAAGTACGAAGTACATGGGAATCGAGTTGAAAAATCCCTTAATCGTCGGCGCGTGTAGTCTCACTTCTGATCTGGACACCATCAAGCGAATCGAGGAAGCTGGCGCAGGATCGTTCGTTATCAAGAGTCTCTTCGAAGAACAGGTACAGTTGAAGAGTTTCTTGATGGAGGAAGACCTCCATCGTTACGACGAGTGGCATGCGGAAATGACATCCATTTTCCCGGATCTAAAAGATGCGGGCCCCGAGGAACATCTCAACTGGGTGAGGAAAACAAAGGAGTCGGTCTCTATTCCTGTGATTGCGAGCCTGAATGCAGTGAATAAGGAAACCTGGGTCGAATGGGCGAAACTCCTCGAACAAACAGGGGTCGATGGCCTGGAGTTGAACTTCTTTGCTACTCCCAGCGATTTCGATCGAACGGCAAAGGAAATCGAAGATGACCAGATCGCCATCGTTAAAGAAATAAAGAAAGCCGTTAAAATCCCTATCTCTGCCAAGCTGAGTACCTTCTATACGAATCCGCTGAATTTCATCAAACACATGGATGCAGCAGGGGTGAATGGCCTGGTGCTTTTCAACCGGTTCTTCGATCCGAGTCTGGATGTGGAAAAGGAAAAAACCGACTACCCCTTCAACCTCTCCAATCTTAACGACCATAGGATTGCTCTCCGGTATATTGGCCAGCTCTCTGGAAAGGTAAAAGCCAGTCTCTGCGCTTCCCATGGAATTCACGCTTCCAGTCATGCCCTGGAGGTTTTGTTGGCTGGTGCAGATGCATTTCAGGTGGTTAGCACATTGTATCGGAACAAGCTATCCACCATTTCCCTCCTCCTGCAGGAAATAGCAGCCTGGATGGATCGAAAGGGGTACCCGTCGATCGATGCGTTCAGGGGTAAGCTCAATGCGGAAAACAATCCCGACAAGTTCACCTATAAACGAGCCCAGTATGTAAAACTCCTTATGAGGCCCCATAATTTTCTAGCCAAACCAAAGATCATTTGACCCATGGAACCTGGAACAGATTCGATCCTTCACATGATTCGAAACCGTTCCTCCATCCGTACCTTTTCAACAGAACCAGTGCCAAAGGAAACGGTGGAGGAATTACGGGAACTAGTTTCCAGGGAGGATCGAGGCCCTTTCGGAAACGTGTGCCGTTTTGGACTGTTGGATCCCACCATCCATCCTTTCGTAGATCTCGGTTCCCTGTCTTCCTACGGAGTTATCAAAAACCCCTATGGGTATCTTGTAGGGGCCGTACAAAAGGCGGATCGGAGCCTTGTGGATTTTGGGTACCTTTTCCAGAGGGTCCTTCTGGAAGCCACCAAACGCGGCCTGGGAACCTGCTGGTTGGGAGGCACCTTTCGGCCAGAAAAGGTCGCTTCCTACTTTCCTTTGCGAGCAGGGGAAATGATTCCTGCTGTAAGCCCCTTTGGAATTCCGGCGGAAAAACGAAGCATCATCGATGGTTTTCTGCGGTGGGGTGCCTCTTCTAAGCTCCGAAAGCCCTGGGGGGAACTGTTCTACCATGCATCGGGGAATCCTCTTCAGGAGGGAGAAGTACCCCTATTGCAGGATGCACTGGAAGCGGTCCGTCTGGCACCTTCGGCCATGAATAGGCAACCGTGGCGGGTGGCGATCGAGGGGAATAGAGCTCATTTCTATCTCGATACCAGGGGAGAAAAAAAATCCCCTGTTCGATACGCTGAATTGGATCTGGGGATTGCCCTGTACCACTTTGAGGCAGTATGCAGGGAGCAAGGGAATGAAGGCAGGTGGGGGTTCGATCCGCCTCATTTAACCTTCGCGCCCCCGGAGTGGGAGTATATCACCACCTGGCTTTAGAAGGGCCCCGGGAAATGATCCGAATCCCTATCCGATCCATTTCGAAGGAACCCCTTGAAAAACGGTACCATGCAGTAGCTCCCCTGTACGAGAGGATACTGGAAACGCTCTACAAGGATGTGCAGCGCATCCTGAACGAAGGGGGAATGAAGGTCACTGTCCGCCGACGACTGAAATCTTTCGAAAGTTTATTTTCAAAGGTGCTGAAAAAAGCCCGACAGGTTCACCTGTACTACCATTTCGAAGGAGTTGAACCTTCGGTTGTGATTACTGATTTTTTGGGAATCAGGATCGTATGTCCTTTCCTCGAGGATACTATCAAGGCGGAAGATCTTATTCGCAGGAACCTGGAGGTGGTAGAGCAGGAGTACAAGGGTGAGGAGTATTCCCCCCATGAGTTTGGGTATGTATCCACTCACATCATTGTGAAGGTCGGGGGGCCCCTGGAGGTAGAAGGTGTTTTTCAAGAGGAGATCCTGGCTGAGATCCAGATTCGTACGATCCTACAGGACGCCTGGGCTGAGGTGGAACATGAGTTAATGTACAAAGCGGAGTTCACTCCCTTCGATGAACCCCTTCGCAGAAAACTTTCAGCCGTAAATGCCAATTTGAGCCTTTCAGATATCATCTTTCAGGAAATCCGGGACTACCAAAGGAAACTCCAGCAGGAGTTAAGGACTCGAAGAAGAAGTTTCCTTCAGAAGCTGCAGGCCGAATCTATAGAAACAGCCAGCCTAAATTCCTCTTCCGACCTTATCCCTCCGCCCGCTCCACCTTCTTCGGTTCCGAAGGAGTCTCCCTTCTACCAAACGCTGGACAATCTTCTCTTGGAAGCTCTCTCTGCCCACAATCAGCAGGAGTATGCGCGAGCTATTGAACTGTATACCTATATCCTGAACCGGAAGCCGAAAAAATCCATTCGGGCATTGGTGTACATTCATCGAGGGATGGCCTTCTTTGGAGAGTCCAATTATGATAAGGCGTTGGAGGATTTTACTTTAGCCATCAACCTGGAACCGGAAAATCCACGGATCTACTTCTACCGTGGGGTAGTACAACGATTCCGGAAGGATCTCAATGGAGCATTGGTGGATTTTAACCGGTCCCTGGAACTGGATCCCTACCATTTTGATGCCCTTTACAATAGAGCCCAGGTCTACTTTACTCTGGGAAACTATGTACAGGCTGCAGAAGATTGCCGGCAGGCATTGGCGTTGAAACCCAAAATACCCGAAGCCCGTCGATTCCTCGACGTGATCGAACAAAAGTTACGGTTCTAAATGGAATGTAAACTGTAGAGGAATGATCCTTTTGAACCTCTTACTTCAGATTTCCTTCTGGGAAAACAGATCGGGAAAATCCGGTTCAGCATCGGTAATGACCGGAGCAGGTTGTCGGAGAATATCTTTGATGTATGGGTATTCTACGGCCATCGCATGGATGGTGTGTCCTGTAATGAGGTGCAGATTCTCGATACCTAGAGTGTGAATGCGTTTGTCGATAGTCTGGGGTGTGTTAGCAGTGGGTTTCAGGGTGTCGGATGCCGTAGAGATGGACCAGAAGGTGGCGTACATCTGAATGAAGGTGTAGAGAGTTTCTACTGACGAAAAAACGGAACCGAGAGTTTTCTTGATGCAGGCGAATGCGGTAGGCCGGGTGATGGGTGACTCAGAATGCATGACAAAGATACCCGAAGGGTTCCGGAAACTTCGTTTTACCGCCTGGAAGAACTCCCGGGTATATAGCATCCTGGAGGGACCAAAGGGATCCGTCATATCCATGATTACCACGTCATATAAACCTGGGTGGGATTCCACGAAGGCCCGCCCATCCTGAAAATGAAAGTGTACCCTAGAATCTTCGAAAGCGCCCCCATTGAGGGAGGGAAGGTAGGTACGGGAGAACTTTACCACATCTTCGTCCAGCTCTGCAAAGTCGACCCATTCCACCGAAGAGTATTTCAATACTTCCCGGAGGATCCCCCCATCGCCCCCTCCAATCACAAGGACTCGTCTAGGATCAGGGTGAGTAAGAAGGGCAGGGTGAGTCATGGGTTCGTGGTACTGCCAGTCGTTCTTTTCCGCGACCTGGGTGATCCTGTCCAGGAGCAGGACTTTCCCGAACTCCCCTGTTTCTACCAGTTCGATCTCCTGGAAGGGTGTTTTTCCTTTATAGAGGGTTCGTTCGACCGTATAGAAGAATCCAGAAGTGTTATTGAGCCACTCATGGATCACACGTTTTTCCGCCATGTATCCTTCTCCTTAGAGGTTCTTGCACTCGAAGATTTCCTGCATCTCCATCTTCAGCATCTCTTTGATAGATTTCTTTTCTTTGGAACTGAGATGTTCTACTTCCGGGCCAAACAGGTAGTTCTTCAATTTGATGTTCTTTTTTTTCATTTTCGTGTGGAAGATGTTGTCCGAAATGATGTTGATATCGTATGCCAGGTATTCGGATAGCACATCCTCCGAGATATAGTCCTGGATGGATGTGATATCGTGATCGATAAATACTTTCTTGCCTCGAGAATCACGGGTAAACCCGCGGACCCGGTAATCCATCAGCACCACATCGGAATCGAAACTTCCAATGAGGTAATGAAGAGCGTTCAACGGTGAGATCATTCCACAGGTGGAGATATCGATGTCTACCCGAAAAGTTGCAATACCGGTGGATATGTTGTGCTCCGGATAGGTATGGATGGTGATATGACTCTTATCAAGGTGCCCTATTAATCCGGGAGCTACGAGTTTCTGCTGGCCGTCCGTGGTTTTCGCAATTCCCCCCTCGTAGTGGAGTTTTTCCATGTAGGATTGTCCTTCGTTGATAAGGGCGACCACGCTGGCACCTCTGGGCTCGTAGTCCTGCGTAGAGATGTTGACCAGCTTGGCATCGATGATACGACACACATCTTCCACAATCTGTTGCAGTCGCTCAGAGTTGTACTCTTCGTCCACATACTCCAGGTAATCGATCTGCGACTCTTTAGACCGGGCGTAACAGATGTCGTAAATATTGAAACTCAAGGTTTTCGTGAGGTTGTTGAACCCTTCCAGTTTCAATTTTTGACCCTTAACTCGTTTGAACAATTCCTTTCTTTCTCCTCCCTGGATAACAAGATGTGGGATTTAAGAAGAAAAAGTATACCAAAAGTACACGAAGGGGGCAAGTATTGACACCGCGGCTCTTTTCCTTCACAAATACCGTATGAGTGAGTTGCACATGAAGGATCCCGAACTCTATGCGGCTATTGTCCAGGAAGAAGCCAGGCAACGAAGAAAATTGGAACTTATTGCCTCGGAAAATTTCGTGTCCAAAGCCGTGATGGAGGCTGTAGGATCGGTTCTCACCAATAAATATGCGGAAGGGTACCCGGGAAAGCGGTACTATGGGGGCTGTGAGTTCGTAGATATTGCAGAAAATCTTGCCCGTGAGAGGGCCTGTAAGTTGTTCCAGTGCGATCATGCCAATGTCCAGCCTCACTCCGGCGCACAGGCCAATATGGCCGTGTACTTCACCCTGCTGGAACCCGGGGATACGGTTTTGGGTATGAACCTGAGCCATGGAGGGCACCTGACCCATGGATCTCCGGTGAACTTTTCCGGTCGGTTCTACAAGATCGTGAGTTACGGAGTGCGTAAGGATACAGAGACGATCGATTACGAGGAGGTGGAACGGTTGGCTCATCAGCACAAACCGAAGCTGATCATTGCCGGAGCCTCCGCCTACCCGCGTATCATCGACTTCAAGCGGTTCAGGGAAATTGCCGACGCAGTAGGTGCCTTCTTCATGACGGATATGGCCCATATAGCGGGGCTGGTTAGCGTGGGGCTTCATCCCTCTCCCCTTCCCTACGCGCACTTCACCACCTCTACAACGCATAAGACCCTTCGCGGACCAAGGGGCGGGCTCATCCTCATTGGCAAGGACGGAGAAAACACGTTGGGAATAACAGCCCCAAAGAGCGGGAGGTTAAAACTCTGGTCAGAGGTGCTGGACGGCACCGTGATGCCTGGTGTCCAGGGAGGCCCCCTCATGCATGTGATTGCAGGAAAGGCCGTCGCTTTCAAAGAGGCTCTGGAACCGTCTTTCAAAGCTTACCAGGAACAGATCCTGAAGAATGCCAGAGCACTCTGTTCCTCCCTGCAGGAGGGAGGTGCTCGAATTGTTTCTGGAGGAACTGACAATCACCTGATCCTGATGGATGTCACATCCTTTAACCTCTCTGGAAAAGAAGCTGAAACGTTACTGGATCGAGCAAATATTACGGTGAACAAGAATACGATTCCCTTCGATACAAAAGGCCCTCTGGTCACTTCGGGAATTCGGCTTGGAACACCAGCTCTGACCACACGGGGCATGAAAGAACCTGAAATGCAACAGATTGCGGGGTACATTCTAGAAGTGCTGAAACATCCAGCGGATGAAAAGACTCTCTCCCATGTGGCGCATGAAGTGGTGACTTTGTCAGAAAGATTTCCATTGACTCAACATTGAGTGACCCTTTTCATTGACAAAGCAATGAGGGGGCACCTATACTTTATCAGGTGATTAGGATGGGCTATGAGTAACCCGTTACAGCTGTCCATTGTCAATTTCAATAAGGATGCCTACATCATCGTAGAGGGAAAGCAACGGGCGGATAATTTCTACATCATCCGAACAGGGAAGGTCAGGATCAGTAAAGAAGTGGAGGTGGTGGAAGAGGAGGGAGGAAACATCCTGGGCCCAGGAGATTTCTTCGGAGTTGTATCCACCATGTCCTCCCATAGTCATATAGAAACAGCACAGGCCCTTACCGATGTATCCCTGATTGCTGTTCATAGGGATCAGTACGGGTTACTCATAGAAAAGAACAGCCCTGTAGCGATGAAGATCATCGAGGGGTTCTCCCGACGGATGCGATACCTCGATGAAGCCCTTGCCCGGCTTACCAATAAATCTAGCCGGGAAAATGATCCGAACCACCTATTCGAAGTAGCCGAATACTACGCCAAACAGAACCAGTACAACCTTGCTTACTATGCTTACTACCATTATGTTAAGCTCTTCCCCAAAGGTGAGTTCATGCAAAAGGCGATGGAGCGTATGGCTAAAATCCAGCCCTACTCCAAACCTGTATTTCTCGACGGAAGCGATACCACCTTTACCCGTACGTATCCCAAGAACACGATGATTTTTGCCGAAAGCATGCCGGGTAAAGAACTGTACATTATCCAGAAGGGAAGCGTAAAAATCTCCAAGCTGGTGGGTGGGACAGAGGTGCTACTGGCGGTTCTGAAACCGGGGGACATCTTTGGGGAAATGTCCTTGATCGAGAACAAACCCCGTTCTGCCTCTGCCATTGCATACGAGGATACGGTCCTTCTAGCAGTGAACAAAGACAATTTCGCACGGATGGTTACCACCCAGCCTCAGATCATTGCTCGATTGACCCAGTTGCTGGCAGAACGAATCTGGTTTATCTACAAACAGCTGGCCAACACTCTGTTGAAAGACCCGGTGGCCAAAATGTACGATGCTCTTCTGATCCAGCTGGAAAAAGCCCGGGTGCCGATCCGCAGCGGAGAATCCTACACCTTCGATATCGGCCCTAAAGAGCTGATCAATATGGTAGGGTTGCCGATGGCCGAAGGGAACAATGCCTTGCGGGTCCTCCTCCAGAATCCCCGCATTAAAGCCGTTGATAATCGGATCTTTACTTCCGATGTGGAAGAAATTCTAAAGCAGGCAAATTACTACAGAAAAATGCAGCGAATCGAACAGGCCAGAAAAGAGCAGCGGCGGTACTAAAGCAGTGGGAAGTGCGCTGTTCAAGGACAGTTTTTTGTGCTGCCAGCCCGTTTCGGATTGTGTTAGCGACTGTTTAAGGAATTAGATCCTCCGGGCGCCGTTCCGGGATAGGACCATATTCCTTTCCTGAAGCATAGAACTCTGGAGAAAAGAACAAAGCACAGTAGCAATGACCATACTCCCTGATGTCCTCTTTGCTGTAGATGCAGGGACAGATCACATCCTTATCCCGTTCGCGGCTGCCGCTCGTATCCCGGCAGGGGCAGAGATAGTAACCGTACCGGTTGTAATTTGTGGTCAATCCCTCTAGGAGGGTTCGAACGAACTCTGTGTCTGGATTGATCTTCCATCCATGATGCTCCGCAACCCTTTCCGCAAAGATCTTCGTTTCCTCTATGGTTTTGTCCTTCATTCCGTGTCTCCTCAAGAAGCAATCCCGATCAGTTCGTCCCATTTTTCTTTAACGAACCCTGTTACTACCTGGTTTCCGTCCACTACAAGGTATGGATACAGGAGGCTTCGCTGAAATGTATCCTTCAGGGTAGTTTTCAGTTCCTGCCGTAATTCCTGGGGTAAGGTATCCACATACACGTACCGAAACGATACGTTCTTTTCTTTGAGGTACGAAAGGGCCCGTTTACAGAATCCGCACGTACTGAGAGCGTACACAGTAACCTCATGACCGGTAGTGTTTCCTGATTCCTGAATGAAGGGGATTTTTTCATAAACCGACATGATTTACCTCTCTGTTCCTGTCTTTATTAGTTTTTTATTAAGGATACTGTAGAAATCTCCGTCGGGCAATAGAGAGGGAATAGCTTTAGCCTGAGGCACTGGAGAGGGACACTTATTACCGTGTGCGAAGGATAGGTCGGTTGAATCCCAGCTCAGAGAGACGGGATTTGACTTCATCCAGCTGTTCAGCAGGTATGTGTTCTAAAACCACCCGATGGATCCCCGTTTCTGTTCTTTCGATAGAGGGAGAAAAACCTGCTTCGGTCAAGCGGTTCTTCAGCCTGAGGGCATTGCCGGGATTGGAAAAAGATGCTACCTGCAAGGTCACGTACTCCGCTGGTTTTACTTCCTGCACCACTTCCAGCCGTACCCGGGCAACTCCCATCGGGGTCAACCCGATAGCATCGGCCGCTGCCTTGGAAAGATCGATGATCCGATCTGGAACGAAAGGGCCCCGATCGTTGATTCGAACGATTACCGATTTTTCGTTCAATAGGTTCGTCACTTTTACCAGCGTTCCAAAAGGAAAGGTTCGATGGGCAGCTGTAAGGAGGTTCGTGTCGAACACTTCTCCACTGGAGGTTCGTTGCCCATGAAACTTTCCTCCATACCAGGAGGCCAAACCCTCCAGTGGCACTGCTTCTGCAATGGCGATAAAGGGTATAAGAGAGGTAAGGATTATGCTGATCAGGAACGACATCTTTCTTTCTATCGGCATCTAGATAAGGATTCTCAAGTGGTGCCAAAATTGTGGTCATGGCACAGGCTCTTGCAATATGCGCATGATCTATAAGCCCTGTAGTACGACCTTGTTCAGGCGGGCTTTGTCCCTGGGCGCAATGCGGTAATTGGAGCCCTTTTTACCCTCGCCACAATTTTGGCACCACTTACTAACAAGTTGAGCACCCCTTACAAAAGGGATCACTGCCCTTGATCCATCCGGGTGATTCCAGTATACAGAACGCGATGGGTAAACAGTACCGGTTAATTCTCTTCGATGCGGATGGCACGTTGTTCGATTATGAGAAGGCGGAAGACACAGCGCTGGAGGCTGCACTGACCGATAAAGCCTATCGGAGAGAAGAGCACAGGGATATATACCGGGTCATCAATCAGGAACTCTGGGAACTGTTCGAAAAAGGGGAAATCCAGGCGTCGGAGCTCAGGGTGGAGCGGTTCAGACGGTTTTTGCGCGTAACCGGGATACCTGGGGATCCTGTTTCGATCTCTCGACAGTACCTGAAATACCTGGCAGAAGGAGCCTACCTCTATCAAGGGGTAGAGATCCTTTTGCAGGAACTGAAAAGGCGATACAAGATAGGCCTGGTTACCAATGGCTTGAAGGAGGTCCAGAGGAGCCGCTTTGCAAAGACCCCTATCCCCCAGTACATGTCCTGTATCATTGTGTCCGATGAAGTAGGGGTGCAAAAGCCGGATCCTTCTATATTCCTGATGGCTCTGAAGGAGGCAGGAGAGACTGATCCCAAAGCGACTCTCGTAGTGGGGGATAGCCTTACATCTGATATCCAGGGAGGATGGAACGCAGGGATGGACACCTGCTGGTTCAATCAAGAAGGAAAGAAGAATACCTCTTCGATTGTTCCTACCTATGAGATACGTGAATTGAAAGAATTGCTGGATTATCTATGATATGGGAACCGAACGATCCGGCTGAATACCACTTTCAAATACCTGCCTTCAGGGAAATCTGTCCGAACAGGATGATCGGGTGAAGCCCCGGTGATCCGAAACATTTGCAGTTCCACTTGAGCTTCACGGGCAGCGTTGGTCAATACAGAAAGGAACTGATGTTCACTGACCAGCCCTGAACAGGAGCAGGAAACCAATATCCCGCCGGTACGAACCCGTCCCATAGCCAGGCGGTTGATATCGTTGTAGGTCCTGAGGGCCCGAGGGATCTCTTCCCGAACCAGTGCCAATTTTGCCGGATCCACAATCACCAGATCGGCCTGACGATCTTCCGCTTCCATTCTACGGAGAAAATCGAAGCAATCCTCGTGTATGAAATCGATCGTTACCTGATTGAGACGCGCATTGCGCTGGGCTATTACCAGAGCTTTTTCATCCAGGTCAACGGCAGTTACAGAGCGGGCACCTCCCAAGGCCGCAGCGATCCCGAATCCTCCCGTATAGCAGAACAGGTCCCATACCTCCTTCCCTGTAGACAGTTCTGCCACCATAGCCCGATTGTCCCGCTGATCGAGGAAGTATCCGGTCTTATGGCCGGTGAGGAGAGATACCTCCATGGATAACGAGTGCTCCTTAAGAATCACTCCCTGTGGGCAGGGGTACCGCTTTCGCAGGGTTTGAAAACTCACCCCTTCCTGCTTCTCGGTTTTTTGATCAGGCCTGAAACACACTGTGGCGTTGGGGTAGAGTTCTTTCAGGATGGTAAAGAGTGTATCGGCAAAAGGTATGTAACCGGCGCTGAAAGGCTCTACTACAAGGACATCGGCGAATTTGTCGATCACGAGGCCTGGAAGCCCATCCCCTTCGCCATGGATCAGGCGATACGCGTTGGAACGGGTGGAGATTTTCAGGATTTGTTCCCGAAGGATTTTCGCCGTCTCTAAACGAGTTCGGAAGAACCCTTCGTCGATCCTCTCAGAAGGGTGGGTAGTGAGTAGCAGAATGGCCACTGTCCGGGAAGGATGGTAGAATCCCCTTCCTACAAAAGCTCCTTGCCGGGATACCACTTCCACCACTGTGCCCGGGGACAAACGATATTTCGGTCGCTGGATCATCTTTTGGAAGATCCAGGGATGATGGGTGAAGGGATCGGTTTTTAACTGAATCCTGGGATACATGGCAAGAAGTATGCCATAAAAGAGTGGTATGAGGATATATCTCGAACCAGGTATTGACCGAACCAGTTCCTTTGTGTATATGTATCAGCATGATTCTTCCGTTGGATCTTTTAATCGAATATAAAGGGAATATCTACGAACTCACCTGCGCGGCCATCCGGAGGGCCTATCAAATCACCATCACCGGAGACGAAGAGATCCAGCAGAACCAGGGTAGAGTAGTCCCCACTGCCATCAAGCAAATTCTCACAAAGAAAGTCGTATTCCAGCTGGAAGAATAGCACCATTCCATGGGGGGCCTTCCGCTGGTACTACTGTTCGGGCCTACAGGAGTCGGAAAAACAGAACTGATCCTTCGTTTATTCAACGGTGTGGGAGAGGTAATCAGTGCCGATTCCATGCAGGTGTACCGGGGATTGGATATCGGTACGGCAAAGCCTTCTTCAGAAGTTCGGACTCTAGTACCCCATCATCTAATCGACATCCTTGACCCCTCTGAACAGTACACCGCGGGCGAGTTCGTCCATCGGGCAGAGGCACTGATTCCTCAGATTGAACGCCGGGGGCGCATACCGATTCTTTCAGGCGGTACCGCTTACTATTTTAGGAATTTTCTCTATGGCTTGCCCGAAACGCCTGTTGCCAATTCCGCGGTCAGGGAATGGCTGGAGCAGAGGCTTGAAATAGAAGGATTATCCCCTCTGTACGCAGAACTGAAACGTGTAGATCCCGAGGCAGGAGAACGTATCTCCCGTGGGGATACGTATCGAATTCTACGGGCATTGGAAGTATACCATACTACAGGTCGTCCTCTTTCTTCTTTTCCGGTACCTCTGCGGCCGAGGCTGGAGAGACCGTACCGGCTCATTGGTTTGATCCGGGATCGAGAAGAATTGTATCAGAGAATCGATTCCCGGGTAGAGGAGATGTTTCGGCAGGGGCTTCTGCAAGAAGTTGGCCGACTGATCGCTTCGGGGTATGGGGAGGAAGATCCCGGGATGCGGGGGATAGGGTATCGGGAGTTCTTTTTACTGAGAAGACTGGGATGCCTGACACTCTCCCGCGTGAAAGAAGAGATCAAGAAAAATTCCCGTCGATACGCAAAACGGCAAGTCACTTTCTTCAAGAGTATTCCAGGTGTACAATGGGTACATCCGGATTCGATCCGTAATGTAAAGGATTTAGGGATTCTCCTATAGGGAGGAGCCATGCCAGCCAGCCTTCTTCCGTATCGAAAGTTCATTCAAGAAATAGACTCCCTCTGCGAAAGACTGGTATCGATCCATCGCTCCTATCTATCCTGCCGGAAAGGCTGCTATGCCTGTTGTACTGACATCTCTGTGCTTGCTGTAGAAGCCTTTGCAATCCGGAGGAGTGTGGGAGATTCCCTGAAGGGTATACCGGAAGAAGAGGAAGCCTCAGAGGAGGCGAAATCTCCGATGGAGAAGAAAACTCAAGCGCGGGAGAAATCTCCGGCGGAGGGCAGAACACCGGCGGACAAGGGAACTCCACTGGATAAAAATAATCAAGAGCAAGACCCCCCGTCCAGTCCCTGTGTGTTCCTCGACAAGGAAGGTGCATGCACCATCTACCCGTACCGACCCCTGATTTGCCGCACCCATGGGCTACCCATCCTGTACCCGATCCTGGAGTATGATGAAGCGGGAAGACAACGGAAGAGTAAAGAACCCCAGTGGCAACTCTTTTACTGCGACTTGAACTTTCAAGGGCTAAAGGATGAGGACATGGAAAGAGTCTTCCAGCCGGAGAGTGTGCTGCATATGGAGGAGTGGAACCAGCAGCTTGTTCTCATTAATGAGGTGTTTCGAGGATCTGCCGATGGGGTAAGTTTCCTGAAGGCTGTGTAT
>CALKLC010000038.1 GCA_937991975.1 uncultured Spirochaetales bacterium
AGACAAACCCATCATCCGGGATCCTGAGCCAGTACCTTCTCCCGATATCATCGTGCTGGAGGGAACCTATGGTGATAGGCTCCACGATACCCAGGAACAGGTGCTGGAGAAACTTGCCAGAATCGTGAACGAAACAGTGGACAGTGGAGGGAAACTCCTCATCCCTGCTTTTGCTGTGGAACGAACGCAGGAATTGGTATACTTGCTTCATCTATTGGTTGATGAGAAACGGATTCCGGATATTCCCATCTATGTGGATTCTCCTATGGCCACCAACGCCACCACCATATTTCAGGTGCATCCGGAATGTTACGACCAGGAGATTCATGAAGCCTTTCTCAAGCATCACAAGAATCCCTTCGGGTTCAACAATCTCCATTTCACCACCAGTGTGGTAGAATCCAAGGAACTTAATAAGCTAAAGATCCCTGCAATTATCATTTCGGCAGATGGAATGTGTGAAGCAGGTCGGATCCTCCATCATCTGGCGAATAACATACAGGATCCACGGACTACTCTACTATTCGTGGGATATACTGCGGCGCATACCCTGGGGCGAAGAATCCTCTCGGGGCAGAAAGAAGTGAAAATTTTTGGAGAATCCTATACGGTTCGCGCGAAAGTGGAGGAACTTTCGGCGATGAGCGCTCATGCAGATTACAGAGAAATGGGGGAATATCTGAAAGCATTGGATACAAAAAACCTCAAGGCGATCTACCTGGTACATGGCGAGCAAAACGCACTGGATCACCTGAGTGGTTATTTAGAAAGTATGGGGTTCCCCCGACCTATCGTCGTAGAGCCTGAGCGGGTGTATGCACTAGCATAAGGGGAGCTGAATGATCTACCTCTTAGCGGGCCTAGTTTCTACAGGCATTACGATTCTATACATCGCCTGCATACTCCCCAGACGAAGGACACCTTCCCGGTTTCGATCCATCACCGAAAGAAAAATGCACTTTTTTCTCTATATTCATGGGAAATGGAACAGGGAGGTCCTTCTACCCTGGAGGGAAGTTCGACTGGGGATGGATCCCGATTCTGACTTTTCTTTTTCGGCTTTGGAAGAACTGAATGCCTCCTCTTTCCCTGATATTCCCAGCCAGATCCTTCTTTCCCCTACAGAAGAGTATCTCCGTGTTACCGCTGATCGTCCCCTCTTGATCCAGGGAGTAGAAAAATCTTCTGGATGGCTCAGGGTAAACGGGATTCTCCGTTCAGGTCCTGTAAAAATCGTATTCAAAGGCCCCGTGGAACTGAAAAATCGGGTACAGATCAAACCAGCGTTTGGATCGCTTGTGAACTACTATGGCCCGGGCGCAGTAAGCGCCACCCTCGCCCTTCTCTTTATTACTGTCGGATTGTATTCCTTCGTTTCTTCTCACGGGAGTAAGCCCCTTGAACCGTCTCTTGTTGCTTCAGGACCCGTTTCCCCTGATCGGGTGACTGACTCTTCAGCGTTTACGTCAACAAACGAGCTGGAGCAGAAAAGGGGGCTCGATAAACCGTCTCTAGCCTCTGAGTCCGGAGTGTTCGCATCAATTTCGGGCAACGAACGAAATTCATCTCCCATTCAGAAGACTGCTTACATCGAAACACCGGCATCTATACAACTTCCTCCTAAAAAGGCAGAATCCCCCAAAGAGCCCCTTCCCGATTTTCCAGATTCCCTACCCATAGTAGCACCAGGAGCCCCCATACCGGAAATCCCCATTAAAGTGCTCTTCGTGCATGCTCATCCCGATGATGAATCCATCGAGTTTGGGACCCTTATGTCTATCTGCAAAACCCATGGCATCCCGACTGCCACGGTTCTGTTCACCGATGGGGAAGGAGGCATTTTCTCTAAAGAGTATACAGGTCCCCGTACTTCTTTACGGGATATCCGCATACGGGAAGCAGCCTGGGCCCTCCATACCCTCGGAAGCGCCCTCTACATTCGGCTGGGATTATCCAACCTCCCGTACAATGGAGTCCGGGACGAACAGAAAGCGGTAGAGGTACTAAAGCGATGGGGTTCTTCCAAACCGACAGATCGAATGGTGGAAATTATCCTTATTCTCAAACCAGATATCGTTATATCCCCGGAAGAACCTTCCACGGTTCGAAAACATTTCGAGCATGAGGCGACAGCGTTGATTGTAAAGAACGCAATCGAGAAGGTAAAAAAAATGGGTTATCCCTTCCCCAAAGGGTACTTGCAAAGTTTGGATCCGCGGTACCCGTTGGACCGGAAGGGAAGCATTTCCTTTTCCCGCTCCCTATCTAAAGAACTTCAACGGACTGCCCTTTCCTTTCATCGAACGCAGGCGGATGCCTTTTATTTCGGAGTACAGAGGATAGAAAAGTATCCTGAGGAAATGTACCGGGTTAAATTCTGGGATCTTTCGGATGATCCGCATCGCTATTTCCCATTGGAATGATCAATAGGAGTTTGATCTTACAGTATCAGGCGCACCTGGTAGGCTTAGGCCCGGTAAGTAGTGCGATTCATAGGAATAGGGCGCTGCCAGGAAGACTAGGTGATTTCCTATGCATAATACGCTAAGTAGCGCATACGAAAGATAAAGGGGGCTTTTGGCATGAGCCCCCTCTCCACAGGTGTCAACAAGCATTCTTTGTCACACAACGGTTCCGTTAAACAACTCCGGCGTCAAACCACATAGGTCCCCGCGGAAACCTTTCCTCCTGTTCCTGTCCAGTTGGTATGGAAGAATTGGCCCCTCGGTTTGTCTATCCGCTCATACGTGTGAGCACCAAAGTAGTCCCGCTGGGCCTGTAATAGGTTCGCCGGTAGACGTTCACTCCGGTATCCATCGTAAAAAGCCAGTGCAGTAGAAAAAGCTGGTACGGGTATCCCATTGAGGGCTGCTACGGATACGACCTTTCGCCAGGACGGTTCGCACTTTTTCATGATCTTGCGGAAGTAATCATCCAGCAACAGGTTGTTCAGGTTCGGGTTCCGATCGAAGGCTTCTTTGATTCGGCCCAGGAACACACTTCGGATAATGCATCCGCCCCTCCAGACCAGGGCAATCCCTCCATAGTTCAGGTTCCAGTTGTACTCTTTCGCTGCTTCCCGCATCAGCATGTAACCCTGTGCGTAGCTCACGATTTTCGAGGCTAACAAAGCTTTTCGGATGTCCTCTACGAACTCTTCCTTGTCACCCTCGAACCTGGGTTTGGGGCCCTTCAGCACCCTGGAAGCCTCGACCCGCTCGTCCTTTAAAGCCGAAAGACAACGGGCATACACCGCTTCTGCAATGAGGGTAATAGGAATCCCCAACTCTACCGAACTGATTACCGTCCATTTTCCTGTCCCCTTCTGTCCAGCCGTATCCAGGATCTTATCCACCAGGGGTTTCTTATCCTCATCCTTGAAGGCAAGAATGTCCCGGGTGATTTCGATGAGGTAGCTATTCAACTCCCCCTTGTTCCATTCGGCAAAGACCTTGTGCATATCCATCGCTTTATATTTCAAGAGGGTACCCATCAGATGGTAGGCTTCGCAGATAAGTTGCATGTCCCCGTACTCGATCCCATTGTGCACCATCTTCACGTAGTGTCCCGCTCCATCCTGCCCTATCCAATCACAGCAGGGCTCTCCCTCGGGAGTTTTGGCAGCGATGGCCTGGAAGATTTCTTTAACCAGGGGCCATGCTTTCGGGTTTCCTCCGGGCATCAAAGAGGGACCATGCCGTGCTCCTTCTTCTCCACCCGACACCCCCGTACCGATGAAGAGAACCCCCTTTTCATCCAGGTACTTTGTCCGCCGGATGGTATCGGGATAGTGGGAGTTCCCTCCATCGATGATAAGGTCACCTTTGTCCAGGTGTGGCACAAGGAGTTCGATGAACTCGTCCACCGCATCCCCCGCTTTCACCATCAGCATGATCTTTCGGGGCCTGGATAAGAGGCTCACGAACTCTTCCAGGCTTTTTGCCCCGTAGATGGTGGTTCGCCCTTTGGCAGCATCGTTCAAAAACTCATCCACCTTCGACACAGTTCGGTTGAATACTGCCACCTTGTACCCCTTGTCGTTCATGTTGAGTACAAGGTTCTGTCCCATTACAGCCAATCCAATCAACCCAATGTCCGCTTTCCCGTTCATATCGTTTCTCCTCCAATTCCTATAAAATCAGTACGATTATACACCGGTACTGATACCAGCTTCAAACTTCTTGCGATAGGCCCAGAGGCCCACAGCGGGATTCGATACGAAATAGACACGCTCGCCAGTAGGCAGTTCATTCCATCCTTCCCTTAGCTCGTTCGGGTCGTACTTTTTCAACGCTTCTTCCAGCGATCGATACTGGAAACCTACCCCTTCGATCTCTTCCCTGGAAAGATGTCCTGGACAATACGTAATGGAAAAGCGTCCTTCCGAAGAACCATGGATGAGATGAGCTGCCGCACTGAGGTTCTCCTTTAGATCCTTGTTCTTCTCTACCTGCATAAGAGTATAGGGGGTACCTCTATATCCATACTGCCGAATCAGGTGGTCGATCGTTTTATCTTCTCCAAACTCCCGTAACCCGGGTGCCAGAACGATCAATTCCCCCTCGTCAGCCAGGGCCATCCGTGTCCGATAGATGCTCTTGTTCCCCAACCAGGTACTCCGGTACTCACCCGGATCCAGATACACCACTACTTTATGGAGAGGTTCCTCCAGCATTGTGATATTTACCTCTGCAGCGAGATCAGCTGCACGTTCGTAGCATTCTTCATCATCCCCGATGAACAACCCGCGAAGAGCCAGTTTCCCTTCGGAATTCCGACCGAGCACAGTAAGCACGTACAGGATAGGGAGATCCCTGGCAAACTGTTTGGAGGCATAGTTCAGTACATCCCGAACCGGGGTTCGTTTCCTCCCCATGATCCGTTCCATCCCATAAACGGCTCCCAAAAAATGACTCTTGTTGATCCCTTCCTGTCCACCCGTACCCACGAAAATGTTCTTGTTGAAATTGGCCATCCCAATCACTTCGTGGGGAACCACCTGCCCTGGGGAAAGGATCAGGTCAAACCCACCCTTCACCAGAAGGGTATTGACCTGGGCAGGCCAATCGTACTCCACCCGACCTTCCGAAACCTGTGCAACGAAGTCGGCCGGCACCACGCCCAGCGTAGTGAGATCCTTCCTCCAGTTGTGTACCCGGAAAAGACTCTTGGGAGTTGACCCAAACATCCGTTCGATTTCCGCCTCGGTAAGAGGGACATGGGTCCCCAGGGCAGGGAGAATATCTGTCAATCGATCCCCAAAGTAGCGCCAGGCAAAGTTTGTAATTTCACCTGCCCTTGAATGTAACCGTGTGATGTCGGGCGGAATAACCAGGACTTTTTTCTTTGGCCCCAGTGCTTTAAAGGTTTGCTCCAGGGCCCCTTCCATTTCTTCCTTCGAGATGTCTTCTGTATTGGATCCTCTGGCATAGTACAGCATGACTTATTCTTTCATAGATCTTATTCTTCCGTCAACAGTAGAAGGATACCTAAGAAACTATTACATTATACCTGTATGACAGGCCATAAGATTGGTGTTCACGTACCCGTAATAGGGGGGGTAAGGAACGTTCCCCTCATTGCCAGGGAACTGGGCGCAGAAGCGTTCGCTTTCTTTACGAAGAACCAGAAACAATGGAAAGGGAAACCCCTAACCGAAGAGGATATCGAAGCCTTCCAGCAGAACCTGCTGGATGTAGGAATCCCACCCAGGTTTGTCCTACCCCACAATGGCTATTTGATCAATATCGGGAACCCCTATGAGGATAAACGAAAGAGATCTATCGAATCCCTGAAGGAAGAGGTCTTAAGAGCTCGAATGCTTGGTCTAGAAGCCCTGAACTTCCATCCGGGTAGCCATCTAGGCATCCTTTCGGAACAAGAATGCCTTCGATTGGTTGCTTCCGGGATGAATGAGGTTCTAGAGGCGGTTCCTCATATTTCACTCGTCCTGGAAACTACGGCAGGACAGGGGAACAGTATCGGCTATCGATTCGAACACTTAGCAGAACTGATCCATCTTTCCCTATACCCGGACCGGGTTGGGATCTGTATCGATAGCTGTCATATCTTTGCTGCGGGGTATGAATTGCGCACAGACGAAGGATATCAGGCTACTTTTCAGGACTTTTCCAGCATCATCGGTTTCCACAAACTGAAAGGAGTTCACCTGAATGATTCCCGGTCTCCTCTGGGAAGCAGGGTCGATCGACATGCAAGCCTCGGTAAAGGGGAGTTGGGGTTAGAAACCTTCCGTCGGTTTCTTGCGGACCCTCGATTCGAGGGAGTGCCTCTCATTCTGGAAACTCCCAACCCTTCCCTCTGGCTGTATGAGATCTCCCTATTAAAAGAAATTTCCCGCCTTGCACCCTCTGACCCTTTACCACCCCTTCGGAGGCCCGAGGATCTCCCTGATGACAACCGCTTGCTTCCAGGGAGAAAGTTTCGCAATCTTCTCAGGAAGGGAGGATAGATGCTTTTCTTCCTGTGACGTTGATCTATCAACTATCTTAGTTGTTCGCTCAACAGTTGGTCTGCCCTTTTCTGCTGATAATAGTTCTTCAGGGTGAACCATCCTCGAGGGTATGGGGGACTGTTGCACTTCCTCCCCGGAGACGAACTCACCTGCTTTGAATTCAGTGGCCACCTCTCGAGCCAATGGGTATATGGGTCTCTTCTCCCGCATCCCTTTCTCCACACTGCCTGGAGTGCCTCGTTCCCCTTGAATTGAACGTACCGGTAAAGGCGGCTGTTTCGTTTGGGGTCCTGCCTTTCGCTGCGCCCGAGATTGAATGATCCGGATAGCGATCAAAAAGGCTAGCGGGATCAGGATGAAAAGGTTGGAGAAGATCTCGTTCATTTGGAAGGAGCCTCGCCTCCGATGCTTTTTCTCATGTTTGTATCCGCCTGAATATTCGTCATCCGATAGTAATCCATAACTCCGAGTTGCCCTTTCCGGAAGGCTTCTGCAATTGCAAGGGGGATCTCCGCTTCTGCCAGGACAACTTTCGCCCTATTTTCCTGTACCAGGGCGAGCATTTCCTGCTCTCTAGCTTGAGCTGCTGCCCTTCTCTTCTCCGCTTCAGCCTGGAATCGTCTCTTGTCCGCTTCGGCCTGATCGGCCTGAAGCTTAGCCCCCACGTTGGCTCCCACATCGATGTCCGCAATGTCTATGGACAGGATTTCGAAGGCAGTTCCCGCATCCAACCCCTTTTCCAGTACAGTTTTCGAGATGAGGTCCGGGTTTTCCAGCACCTTTTTATAGGATTCTGCAGAACCAATCGTAGTAACGATCCCCTCACCTACCCGAGCAATGATCGTCTCTTCGGTAGCTCCCCCTACCAGTCGCTCTATATTGGCCCGTACCGTCACCCGTGCCTTTACCTGAAGCTGGATTCCATCCTTGGCCACTGCATCGATGGTGGTTTTTCCCTTGGAAGGATCGGGGCAATCGATCACCTTCGGGTTCACACTGGTCTTCACTGCTTCGAGTACATCCCGCCCCGCCAGATCGATAGCAGCTGCCCGCTGAAAGGGTAAGGGGATGTTTGCCTTATTGGCTGCCACAAGTGCCTGGCTTACCCTCATCACATTGCCACGGGCTAGAAAATGGGTTTCCAGCATGTCTGTTTCCACCGGTATCCCTGCCTTCGTAAGCATGATCCGTGCATCTACGATGACCGAAGGATTCACGTGTCGGAGCCACATCCCGATGATCCTTCCCATTCCTACAGGAGCACCCGAGAGCAGGGCTCTGAACCAGAGTCCAAAGAACTTGAAAAAAAGGATCAGAAACCCTAGTACAAGAAGGGTCAATACGGCAAATACAATCAAATACAGCATACTACCTCCCTCTATTGTCATTTATTATATCGCTTTTACAGTAATTCGATTCCCTCTTACCTGAACTACCCGAACAGGCGTTCCCTGAGGAATAAACTCCCCTTCGGTTTCCACAGGATACACCGTTTCCCCGATTTTTGCCTTTCCCGAAGGGCGCAGGATAGTCACTGCTTTACCTTCCTGTCCCACCAGATTCGGGGGTATGACCTGAAAGTCTTCGGGATGAGGTACATTTTCGATAGAAATTCCTCCTTCTTGCGGGACCTTTTCCCTCGTTACACCTTTTTCCAGCCTTCCCACCTGTTGTCCAGGGAAAGTGGATCCAGAGGCAGTGCCATAGATCATGGTCTTCAAGGCAAGGCGATCGAAGATTCGTACCTTGGGAAGGAGCAGGATGAAGGCTGCCACCCCTACGATCCCGGAGAGTAATCCACTGCCTACTACGATCAGGTTTCGAATGAAAATGTCCCACTGCCAGGAAAACTCAGGAATGATAAAATCCTGCATCGAGAACAGAAGGGCCAACCCAATGAGTACGAGGCCTGCGATTCCTGTAATCCCGAAGCCCGGAATAATAAAGAGTTCTACTGCCAGAAGACCCAATCCCACAAGGATCATAATGATCTCCAGGGACCCTACTGTTCCCAGGAGCGCGTTGCTTCCAAAGAGAGTGAGGAAACAAATCACCGCCACGGTTCCAGGGATTCCAAACCCTGGTGTACTGATTTCCATGAATAGAGCTACAAGACCTACGAGGATCAGGAGGGACTGTACCGGCCCGCTGGTGATCAATTCCAAAACCCTGTCCGAAAAGGTGTTTTGCATTTCCACGATTCCGCCTTCTACCCCTAGGATCTTTGCGAGGGAAGGCAGATCCTCCACCGTACCCCGGGACAATCCGTACCGTTCTGCTTCTTTTGCTGTAAGTGAAAGGAGTTTTCCCTTGGGAGAAACCAACTGGATCCTTCGTACCTCTTTGGGCCGTTCCTTCTCGAGTCTTTCCAATTCAGGAAGGGTTATCAACCGAACTTTTCCCCCGTCTTCCACTTCCCATACCTCTAGATCCAGATCCACCATGGCTAAAGCCAACTCCACAGGATACCCGTTCTTTTCTGCGAGAGCTGCCATTTGCGTGCGAACCGCGCTCACCACCTTCTCTCCCGCTGGCTGCATGGATCCATCCGCACCGATCGTCACAGGAGCTGCTGCTCCAATAGAGGTACCCGGTGCCATATAGATCCTGGAACAGGATAGGGCGATGAGGGCACCGGCAGACCAGCTAACCCCCATGCTGGAAGGGCCACTGCGAATGAAGGCAACAGTTTTTGCCTTTTTTATGGAGCCGATGAAAGAGGATATCTGCAACGCAGTATCCACCCTGCCCCCAAACGTATCGATGTCGAATACCAGAACCGTAGCCCCCTCATCGATAGCCTTTGACACATGCCTTCGGATGAATGATTCGAGGGATGGCATGATATCCCCCTGTACGGGGATGACGAACAACATGTTGGTCTCTTTTACCTCCCCAGATAAGGGCGCACCGAACAAGACGCCCAACAGGAGGAAGACCAGGATCCCCAGCATCGAATTTTTTACCATATCCACCTCTTCTTAGAATATAGGGCTTTACAATGACGAACTCAAGCAACTTCCTCTCGATGGGATAGAATAATTCGACTTTTCCTGCTACTTTCATAGTGGGATGAAATGGAGACTCCGTGAAGTCGATTTATATGCCCCTCTAGAGAAGTTCCTGGTTAACCATGGGTATATTGTGCATGCAGAGGTTGTACTGAGTGACATATCCGCCACCAAAGAAGGGATCCTTCTTGTAGTAGAGATCAAACTGCGGTTCAACCTGGATGTAATCCTCCAGGCCCTAGAAAGACAACGGGCTGCCGATGCGGTCTATATCGCCGTACCCATACAGAATTTTCGTCGTTATCCTCCTAGATGGAAAACCATACGAGCTCTCTGTTCACGCCTGGGGATTGGGGTTCTCTTTGTTCGGTTCATAGAGGGAAGGGATCCTGCAGTAGAGGTTGCTCTCCCTCGAAAAAATCTTTCCAGGAGTAATTCAAAAGAAAAACTCCTCTTCTTGAAAGAAATCGAAGCCCGGGGAACCAACCTGAATAAAGGAGGTTCATCCCGGATTCCCCTCTTTACCGCCTATCGAAAGGAAGCTTTACGAATTGCGGAGTGCCTGGAAGAACATGGACCTCTCTCGCCCCGAGAACTCCGCACCCTTGGATGTGTCTCCTCCACTGGTTCCATCCTTCTCAAGAACTACTATGGGTGGTTCGAACGAATCGCCCGGGGCATTTACCAGTTGAATGCAAGGGGGAGAAATGCCCTTGAGGCGTATCGCGCTTCCCGTTGACAGCATCTTGCTTTCGATTTATGCTCCGAATCTAAAAGGAATCGTAAGTGAGCCTTCTGGAGCGACATCAAGAAATGACTCTCCGGCGTGGTAACCAACTCGATTTTCTCATCAGTGATAAAAATTGGGGGAGGTTGCCGACATAGGTAAGTTACCCTGTGAAGGAATACTCTGTGAATCTTTTTAGGGGAGGAACTATGTCTTACGTAGAAGATCTCTTTAGTCTGGAAGGGAAACGGGTGATCATCACCGGAGGTGCCGGTGTGATCGCCGGCACCATGGCAGATGCTCTAATCCGGGCAGGGGCAAAGGTCTGTCTCTGGGGACGGGGCACCCATCACCCTGTGGAAGATGCGGTGAAACGAATTGCAGAAAGGACAGGAAAACCAGAGGCCGTCTCCGGTGTGACGGTAGATACGGGAGTCGAGGAGGATGTACAGCGGGCCATCGAAAAAACCATCGAAGTGATGGGGGAACCCAACGGCTTGATCAATGCCGCGGGAGGGAACAAGGGGAAGAGTGCCTTTGTCGATGTGGACATTGCCTTGTTCAACGAAGTGATCCATATGAACCTTCTGGCAGGTCTGGTGATCCCGACAAAATACGTTGCAGCGTACTGGATCGAGAAAAACATCAAAGGAACCATTATCAACCTAACATCCATGGGATCCTACGTACCTCTGTCAGGGGTCTGGGCATACGATGCAGCCAAATCAGCTACCCTGAACCTAACCATGGCAACAGCGAAAGAATTTGCACCGTATGGAATTCGGGTGAATGCCATTGCACCGGGATTCTTTATCGGCCACCAGAATAAGGCTCTTTTGATCAAGGATGAAGCGACCGGAGAACTGACAGATCGAGGGAAGGCTGTCATTGCCCACACTCCCTTTGGCAGGTTTGGCAAACACGAGGAATTGGCCGGCGCCACTATCTTTCTCATGAGCGATGCGGCTTCCGGATTTATTACGGGAGTGTCTTTACCGGTAGATGGCGGATACCTCGTACAGAACATCTAAGCAGGAGGATTTCTATGACATTCCTGGATGAGGATTTTTTGCTCCAATCGGAGACTGCCCGTATCCTGTACCACTCGTATGCTAAGTACATGCCCATTTTCGACTATCACTGCCACCTATCACCCAAACAGGTTGCAGAGAACAAGAACTTCAAGAACCTGACCGAAATCTGGTTGGGGGGAGATCACTACAAATGGAGATTGATGCGGGCTGCGGGGGTGGAGGAACGATTCATTACAGGGGATGCTCCGGATGAGGAAAAGTTCTATGCCTGGGCAGGGGTAGTTCCCCAGACAATCGGGAACCCTGTCTTTCACTGGACCCACCTGGAACTGAAACGATACTTCGGTATCGAAGGAGTTCTCCTGCGACCTGAAACAGCCAAAGAGATCTGGGAACATGCCAATTCTCTTCTTCCAAAACCCGAATTCAAACCTAAAGCAATCATGGAGAATTTCAGGGTAAAGGTTGTATGCACCACCGACGATCCTGCGGACGATTTACAGTACCATACACAGGTGGCCTCTGACCCAACGATGAAAACGAAGATGCTACCCGCTTTCCGGCCCGATAAAGCGATGAACTGCGACGATCCGAAGGTGTACAATGCCTATCTGGATGTATTGGAGAATGCAGCGGGAACCAAGATTCGTACGTATACCGATCTGATCGAGGCTCTGGAAAAGCGTCACCAGTACTTCCATAACCTGGGATGTCGATTGACCGATCATGCCCTGCTGGTTCCTGTAGCTGAACCGCTGGAAGAAAAAGCGTTGCAAGCAGCTTTCTCGAAAATTCGTTCCGGTACTGCTCCCTCTTCGCAAGAGGCGAACCTGATTCGTACGGGAGTTCTCTACGAGGTGGCCCGGATGAATGCTAAACGGAACTGGACGATGCAGCTCCATATCGGCGCTTTGCGAAACAACAACTCCCGGATGTTCAAGCTTTTAGGGCCGGATACCGGATTCGACTCCATTTCTGACCTTCCCATAGCCCAACCCCTCGCAAAGTTTTTGGACATGCTTGACTCCCGGAACGAACTCCCCCGAACTATTCTATACAGCCTGAATCCAAACGATAATGAAATTCTTGCCACAATGATCGGTAATTTCCAGGGCGGCGGGGTACCGGGGAAGATGCAGTTCGGCTCGGCCTGGTGGTTCAACGATCAAAAGGATGGGATGGAACAACAGATGCGCATACTGGCCAACATGGGGCTCCTTTCCAGATTCATCGGAATGCTGACCGATTCACGCAGTTTCATGTCCTATCCGAGGCACGAGTACTTCCGCAGGATCCTATGTAACCTTCTGGGTAGTTGGGTGGAGACTGGTGAAGCGCCAAAAGACCTGAACCTCCTAGGAAAGATGGTGGAAGACATCTGCTTCAACAACGCCAGGAACTATTTTGGGATCCCTGTGGATTGATGTGCCAGCTGAAAACAGAAGGAGAATAGAATGAAACAGTTAGAAAAATACTCCATTGGAATTGGAGACCGGTTCGCTCGCCAGGGCAAAGCCCAGCTGAGCGCTCTTCTAGAGGCTAAAAAACTCGGTGTAAACTTAGTTCCAGTATGGAACAAATCCTACAGGGAACACACCATCGTACACACAGATCCAGCTACCGTTCGTAAGGAAGCGGATGAAGCGGTCAAAGCTCTTGGATGGAAGGATAGTTACTATGTGGATGCTGACCATATTAGCCTGAAAACAGTAGATCTTTTCCTCGAATCCAGTGACTTTTTCACCCTGGATGTAGCCGATTATTCAGGGAAACCTGCTTCAGAGAAAGATATCAAAGCCTTTGTGCAAGCCCATACAGCCTTAGTGGGGACTCTCTCCATTCCAGGAATCGAGGAGCCTGTTACGATTACCGAGGAAACTGTCCACAAGACTGCCCGTAAGTACCTTTTGGCCATCCAGGAAGCAGGAAAGATCTACCGCCACATCGAATCGAAAAAGGGGAAGGGGAATTTCATAACCGAAGTTTCTATCGATGAAACAGATTCCCCGCAAATACCGGTAGAAATGCTATTCATCCTTTCTGCCATTGCCCGCGAAGGAATCCCAGCCCAAACGATCGCACCAAAGTTCACCGGCCGTTTCAACAAAGGCATAGACTATGTAGGTGATGTGCAACAGTTCGAAAAAGAGTTCAACGACGATCTTGCTGTGGTGGCCTTTGCTACCAGAGAGTTTGGCCTACCCTCTAATCTAAAACTCAGCGTGCATTCGGGGAGTGATAAATTCTCCATCTATGGACCGATCCAGAAGGCATTGAAACGTACTGGAGCAGGTTTACATCTCAAAACAGCAGGCACTACCTGGTTAGAGGAGCTCATCGGACTCGCCACTGGCGAAGGAGAAGGTCTCGCTATTGCAAAGGAAATCTACCAAAAGGCGTACGGACGGTTCGATGAACTCTGTGCACCTTATGCGAGTGTGATTGATATCGATCGTTCAAAACTTCCCGATCCTGCCCTCGTTTCGAAGTGGGATGGGAAACAGTTCGCAGAAACCCTACGACATGTGCAGAGCAACCCGCACTACAACCCTCATTTCCGGCAACTCCTTCATGTGGGATATAAGGTGGCTGCTGAGATGGGAGACAGGTACTATAAGGCGCTGGAAGCCGCAGAGAAAGTAATTGCTAAGAATGTACAGGAAAACTTACTGGAACGGCACATTAAACGAGTGTTTCTATAAATGTCAGTAGACGATACCGGAATGATTAACAGAATAAGGCGGCTGGAACGAACCAGCCGCTTCTTTCATTTCAGCTTACTTTATTTATTATTAAGGATTTTATTTGTACTGATTTTAGGGCTCAATTCTATTTGTAAATTCCCTATTTCTTCAAGCTGCTCAAAGCAACCTTCTTGATCTTGTTTCCTACCCGTATATTACAATACACATCGATGGATTGAAAAATACCGGTTCCTGAGCCTCCCCTTCCCCCTTGAAAGGTAACTTTGTCTCCCTTCTTCAAGGAAGAAAATTGTTTCAGCAGCTCAAGAGCCCCTTGCAATGTTTTTTCTTTCTTGGTTTCTCTGCCACGCAAAGCGTTTGCCTTCTTTAATAGTTCCTTTTGTTTTTCTTTTGGTTGTTGGGCTAAAAACAGTGCGATTTCTTCTTCAGTTAGTGTTTTTTCCGCCATGCTTTATTCCTCCATTCTATACTATTTGATCTAAAGAT
>CALKLC010000039.1 GCA_937991975.1 uncultured Spirochaetales bacterium
CTTTATATACTGCACCAAAACCTGAATAGCTCCAATCAGGGCACCCAGGATCCCTCCAAATACATTGATCCATCGAAGGTGACGGGAAATGACAGAAAGGAGGAGACCCTCCACTTCCTGTATATCCAATTCATCGATCCGTTTTGCTACCAGATCTTCTATATCCAGCGCTGTAAGTATGATGGGTAATTTCGCGCTCAGTATATCGAATAGTGTGCGGATAAGGAAGAGGTCAAGATTGTCTTTTTCTTCCCTTGTAAGAGGGAAAAGATCACCAGGGGTTCTTTCGCCTAAAACTTTCCTGGGTACCGCCCACATTTTTCGAAACACTTCCAGAAGTCCTTTTCCGATGGGCGAGAGATTCCGAGATCCACGGATCTCTTCGGGGAAGAACCACAACTGAATCAGGTCGAGGCTTCTAGGAGTTAATTCCCTCCGGGGGATTCCGGAAATTTGAGACATCCAGATTCCCAGGGGGATATTTTCATCCACGCTGGATTGTAGAATCGATCCCAGCATCTCCTTTAACCCATTTTCTATCCACTGTTCGAGGGTTTTCCAGAGACTTTCTATCCATCCCTTACCCCCCTTTTCGAATAGCATCATTACAGGTTGTTTCAGGAGTTTTTCCAGTTCCTCTGCCGCCGTTGCCAGTATTTTTTCTTTGAAAGGGCCCTCATCCTTCGCCCGTTCAAGGGCCTGAATCACATCTTCCACGATATAAGGCATTCGCTCTTCCAGCGTACGATCATACTGCCCTGCAGTGATCAACAAGCGTTGAAAGAAGGATAGTTCAGAAAGGATTTCCCGCAGGAGGAAACGCCCCTCTATCTCCAGTTCTCTCTTTATTTCCGGAGTACGGAGGAACCGTATAATGAGGGAACCGACCTTTGGGTACAGGGGTTCCAGGATAGCATGGATTCTTTCTATGTCCAGATCTTTCCCAATTAGGTCCTGAAAACTAACCCCTTCCTGGACTTTTGCCTGCACCAGCTGCCTTATTCTTTTAATGAACCGTTGCCCTCCTTCCGATTCTCTCATCCATCGAAGGATCCCCCTGGGCACATAGGCAGGAACCGGTATCTCCCAGATCTGCTCTAGAGTCTCCTCCAGCAACATCCGAAGAGGCGTTTTCCTAAGGGATGGCTCCTGTACTGTTGACTCTGGAACTATCGATTTCGAAAAGGACGTTTCTCCCATGGGAGAGGAAAAGCTTTCACCATTGAAAGCATCCCTTAAAATGGTTTGCAAGAAGGAAACACCGATTTCCCGTACCTGTGGGGGTACGGCATCCATCAGTTTTCCCAGGGGGGTAGAAAAGAGCCGGTCGGAAAGATCCGACATTCGATCATACACCCGCCTCTGGAACACAGGATCTTCCAGCCGTTTCCTGAAAGCCCCCTCGGTCAACAATTCCCTCGATACCATGCGGGCGATGCTCTGGGCCAACTGATGCCGTTGTCTGGGAATGACTCCCGGGGTAAAGGGTACCCTGAAAGGACCTATCCGATATGGAGAGAGAGGACGGAACAGCATCCGAATCGCGATAGCGTTGGTTACATACCCGATGAGGGCTCCCAGAAGAATGGGGAGTGCCAGATTCAGTAGGTAGGAATACAGCATGGCCTAAAGATCAGCCGTTCTGCGTATTGGTCGCAGCTTTCTCTGCCTCGGCTCTTGTGTCGAAGAATTTGAGGTAGCTCCCAAACACCCATCCTCGTACCCCGTCGGCAGATATCTCATACCAGTAGTCGACCTTTCCTTCGATCGTTTCTGGATACGCTGTTCGAGACAGGACTTCTGCGATGGAGGAATTCCTTAGATGGGCTACCACCTCCCCCTCAGGGGAAGGCTTCTTTCGCACCCGCAGATAGGGAGACACTACTACTCCCCAGTTAGCCTTCACGGTAAGAACAGGGGTAGGCGGAAGCTCTACCTTTACAGGAGCGGGTTTCCTGCTACAGGCAAGGGGAAAAAACACGATAACTCCACAGCAGAGCAGTAGTATTTTTTTCCACATAGCACACGATTCCCCTTGAATTCTTCTTCATTTGAAGACAAATTCAATGCAGTCTATGCACATTATATCCAATTTTGCCCTCTTTGCCATCCTAGTATCGGCAGTTCCCGCATTTTCTATCGATGTTTCACACTCCCTTTCCAGTAGAGGTACTGTGGGAATCTCCCGTATGGAGGGGTTCGACTTTAAAACTCAAGGAGGGAACTCGATAGAGCTTGCCACCCTTCTGGAATGGCCTTCTTTCGCAATTTCCGGGATCCTCGGTATGCATGGTGCGGAGGCAACGAACCTCGGTGGCGGTTGGGGGTACCGCGGGTACGAGGGTGCCCATGCAAGGCTTCAGATGGAGTTCCCTCTTTTCTCAGGCATACCTTCTGCCGGAGGCGTTTCCACTGAGGGCATCCCGGCCGGAGACTCTATGCCCGAAGAAACCGAGTCTCGAGAAAGGCCACGATCTGGATCGGGATTCGTAGCTGGCTGGGGCGGGGGGGGAGGCGCGTTCTTTTCCCGGTACCGGGAAACGGAACTCCTACTCTTCTACCCCTCTGCCTACACCTTTCTCTTCTTTGACTGGTACACAGCCTTTCCAAGAGTGAGGATCCGCTACACAGTCCCCTTCGAGTGGTACTTCCGAAAAGATCTGGCCGTATCCTTTTCCCTCGGTCTTTCCATCGGTGTGGTATATACATGGACTCAACCCGCGGGTAAGGGGGGTAAATGAAATTCTTCATCCTATCCTTCGCCGCTTTCATCGTTCTATCTTCTTTTCTTTCCTGTACCCTGGATCCCGATCCGGGAGAGCGGTACGCCATCGTGTATGGAGTGGCGCGGTATATAGAACCGGCCAATCAGCTGGAATACAGCGCCGACGATGCCCTCGCTGTAGGAGAACTCCTCAAATCCCGGGGTTATCCAGCGGATAACGTAATTGTCCGCACCGATACCGAAGCTACGAAGGCACAGCTGGAGATAGATATCGATACCATAGCCCAAAGGGCCAGTTCAGATTCCTTATTCGTATTCTATTATTCGGGTCATGGGGTTCAATGGAAGAGTCTCGATGGAACCGATCACGAATACATATTCCTTTACCATCCCGTAAGAACCCTTGAGGGAGGCATAGGAGACTCGGAACTGATGCAGATCCTCCGAAAGATTCCTTCAAAGCGAAAGGTGGTACTGCTGGATTCCTGCAATTCAGGGGGCTTTATGGGGGACTTCCCCGGAGTGGATCTCATTCCCGCGGATTATCAGGGGACGAGGGCGGATTACCTGAGGGCCGCGCAGAAGGCATTCGTCAAGTACTTTGCCAACGTGGAGGAGGGGGATATCCCCTACACAGAAGCGGTGGTGATTGCCGCAGGTGGGGCTCAGGAACTCACATTCGAAGCCGATTTTGACTTTAAAAAAAATACTATTGCCCATGGTATCTTTACCTATTACTTACTTAAAGCCCCCACTTCTGCGGATAGAAACAACGACGGCTTTATCACCACCCTCGAAGCATACCGGTATATCCGCAGCCAGATCGAAAAAGATTGGAACAGGTACCTATCGACGGAGGAGGTGTTTCTTCCCCGGATCTCCGGGGGCCCCCTGGATCTGGTAATCTTTTAATTCAATACATAAATGTAGTTCTATCATATTTAAGCTACATTTCTGTAGCTTTATTCTATTCTACTTACTATTCTGTTACTTTTTTAGCTACACTTTCCTCATTCTGTGGATGGATACAATCGTACTATTTCATTTAGATACCATGAATTAAGATTATTACAATCCCGGACAGTAAAATTGGCACACTATTTGCTTAATCAGGGTAAGCATTTTACACCACTATTGGAGGGACGTATGGATGCAGGTTCGTTGAAAGTTGCCCTGGATACTCTATGGGTGCTTGTGGCAGGCTTTCTGGTTTTCTTCATGAATCTCGGGTTTGCCATGGTCGAGTCCGGGCTGTGCCGGGTAAAGAACACGGTAAATATCCTGGCAAAGAATTTTATCGTGTTTGGTGTTTCTTCCCTTGCCTTTTATAGTATTGGCTTCGGGCTTATGTTCGGAAACGGCAATCCCTTCTGGGGAATGGAAGGACTCTTTGCGTTAACCGGACCAGATACCAGTCCTGCTACGGGAGACGCATACAAAGGAGCGTACGCAGCCTTGAGCTGGACAGGAGTGCCCCTTGCGGCAAAGTTCTTTTTTCAGCTCGTGTTCTGTGGTACCGCCGCTACGATCGTATCAGGAGCCGTGGCAGAGAGGATCAAGTTCAAGGCCTTTATCTTCTTCACGATTCTCATCGCCATGGTGATCTATCCCATCGGCGGACACTGGATCTGGGGAGGGGGATGGTTAGCGGAACTGGGGATGTTCGATTTTGCCGGTTCGACTGTTGTACATTCCGTAGGGGGTTGGAGTGCCTTAGCGGGGATTCTCCTTTTAGGACCAAGGCTCGGTAAGTACAAACCGGACGGTTCCCCAAAGCCCATCTATGGCCACAACCTTTCCATCGCGACGTTGGGGGTATTCGTTCTGTGGTTCGGCTGGTTCGGGTTTAACCCTGGTTCGACAATGGCATTGAATCCGGATGCTATAGCGCATATAGCAGTAACCACAAACAGTGCAGCCGCCGCAGCCTCCATCTCCGCCACCCTTACCGCGTGGCTCCTGCTGGGGAAACCGGATCTTTCCATGATTCTAAACGGCTGCCTGGCAGGGTTAGTAGCTATTACAGCTCCCTGCGCGTTTGTTTCCATACCCGCATCGGTTCTCATTGGTCTTTTATCCGGTGTACTGGTAGTCCTATCCGTTATCTTTTTCGATAAAATAAAAATAGACGATCCTGTAGGGGCTCTTTCAGTGCACCTGGTGAATGGGATTTTTGGAACCCTTTCCCT
>CALKLC010000040.1 GCA_937991975.1 uncultured Spirochaetales bacterium
AGTTCGGCTTCGAGGCCAGTTTAGAAGGGCCGTTTTTAATAGTCAGCGGCGGTGTTTGGCAAACTGTACTGCCAGTTCGATGGCCTTGATCATACTGGATTCGTCCGCCGTACCCTTTCCTGCTTTACCGAATACCGTGCCGTGATCCACAGAAGTTCGCAGGATCGGAATTCCTACCGTAACGTTCACCCCGCCCATGAAATCGAGGAGCTTCAGAGGAATGTGCCCCTGGTCGTGGTACATCACCACCACGATATCGAACATTCCCTTTACCGCCTTCAGGAACACGGTATCCGGCGGCACCGGACCCGTCACATCCAGCCCTTCCGTACGGGCAGCTTCGATGGCGGGAATCACCTCTTTCAATTCTTCGTCCCCAAACAGACCATTCTCCCCTGCATGGGCATTCAATCCCGCCACCCCGATCTTCGGTTTTTCCACTCCCAACTCGCGCATTGCCTGGTTAGCCAGCTTGATTACCCGCAGCACCCGGTCTTGCTTTACCCGCTCGATCGCCTGCTTCATGGAAACATGGGTGGATACGTGGATAACCTTCAAGGGACCTCCGGTAAGGAGCATGGCATAATCTTTGGTTCCCGTTAGATCCGCAAAGATCTCTGTCATTCCCGCATAATGGATCCCGGCCGCGTTCATCGCTTCCTTGTTGATGGGCCCGGTTACAACTCCTTCGATCTTTTTCGCCTTGGCATCCTCCACTGCCCGAACGATGAACTCGAAGGCTGCCTTGCCGCAGGAAGCCTGCACTTTCGCAAACTCCCACTGATCAGGCATGTTATCGAGGGAAATGAGGTTCATGTACCCGTCTTTGTAGTCCTGGGGCTCTTTGATGAGCCGCAGCTCCATCCGGGGAGGAACGATTTTCATCGCCCGCCGGAGTACCTTCTCGTCCCCGTAAAGAACGGGACGGCAGATTTGGCTAACTTCGGGCTTGTTCAAAGCTTTGATACAGATCTCGGGCCCTGCTCCCGATGGATCTCCGATGGTAAAGCCTAGTAGGGGTCGATCGGTCATAGTAATTCTTCCTCCATGTTAAGATACCTGTTCCTAAAATGATTGGTCGATCATGCATGCGTCCGTTTGCTATACCGCGCTGGCCACCATGTCCCCTACTTCCTCGGTATTGTAGCCCATCTTCCCAGCAGAGAGACTCTTGAGCTTTGTGCATGCCTGGGCAACGGCCTGTTCTATTGCGGAGGCGGCTTTGTGCTCGCCGAGGAAATCGATCATCATGCGGCCCGCTTCGATAGCTGCCAGAGGGTTGATCATTTTCTTACCCGTGTACTTGGGAGCGGAACCGCCGATAGGCTCGAACATGGACACCCCTTGGGGATTGATGTTTCCACCTGCCGCAATCCCCATTCCACCCTGGATCATGGCGCCGAGGTCGGTAATGATGTCGCCGAAGAGGTTCTCCGTTACCACCACGTCGAACCATTCGGGGTTCTTCACGAACCACATGGTGGTGGCATCCACGTGCATGTATTCTCGTGAAATGTCGGGATACTCCTTTACCCCCATTTCTTCAAAGGCCCGAAACCAGAGGTCCCCGCAGTTCATAAGTACGTTTCGCTTGTGTACCAGATGTAGGGGTTTGGGACGGGACGTTTCCCGTTCCTCGTTCCTCCGTTTCTTCAGTTCGAAGGCGAACTTGAGACACCGGTCTACTGTGCGTCGATCGTACACCATTACCTGGGTGGCAATCTCGTCCGGAGTTCCCTTCCGGGTTACCCCTCCGTGTCCCGTATAGATGCCGCCCGTGTTCTCCCGGATCACCACGAAATCGATGTCCTCCGGTTTTTTGTCCTTCAGGGGGCAGTCCACGCCGGGATACAGTTTCACAGGACGCAGATTGATGTACTGGTCTAAATCAAAGCGAATCTTGAGGAGCAAGCCTGTTTCCAGAATACCCGGTTTCACATCCGGATGGCCGATGGCCCCCAGGTAAATAGCATCGAAATTCTTCAGTTCCTGGACTTCCTCGTCCGAAATAATTTTGCCTGTTTTCAGGTAACGATCCCCCCCGTAGTCAAAGTAGGTAAAATCCAGCCCGAACTTAAACGTGGAAGCCGCTGCTTTCAACACCTTTACGCCTTCCGCGACCACTTCCGGGCCCGTACCGTCTCCCGCAATCACCGCTATTTTATAAGTCTTCATGTAACCTCCAGGGTTTTTATAGGGGTTCTCTTAGATTATTATGATGTAGTGGAAAAAAAAGAAAAAATCAACTATGATTCATTTTTCAAGGATACCAGCTCTAACCCTTCTCTTCGACCCGCGCCCTTAACGAAATAAAAGCCATGAAAAACTTTCGGTCCCCCGGAGCATGGGGGACCGAACACAACGGAATACTGGGCTAAAATATCTGCCTAATTTACCTTTGAGTGCAAAGAGCCCTGTTACTGCAGGGGAGCACCGAAGGCAACCCCGAGGGCGAAAGCACGATTATCGTCCATCGCGTCGGTCAGGATGGCATCGATCACGAACTTGTATTTTTTAAAGGCGGGAATCGAACCTAAATCGATCCGTATTCCCGTGTTGAAAGTTCCCCGCTGGGCGGCATTTGCACCCACTGCCTGCGCACTATACGAGAAGTTCGCGAAATCCGTGATCCAGTGGATGTAGTTCTGGAACACTTTGGGAAAGAGGAGAAGATCGAATCCCATCCCGAAATCGATGTCCGACTTGGGAATAGGATCCCCGAAGGATTTCCCCACCACTACAGTGGTCATGGAGGGCATTCCGAAGAAGTTTCCCGGATATGTGGCGGCTAGATAGATCTGGGTAACGTTCGCGTCGTTTCCGCCCTGCTTCAGCATCTGGAAGTTGACTCCGATTGCTACGAAGGTTCCGGTGGTGGGAAGTTGGAGCTTTCCGCCAACGATGATGTCTTCGTTATCGTCCCCGAACTGGGTATCGTAGGCAAAAGAAACCTCTGCAAGCTTGAAAAAACTGAGACTCGCCTTAGGAATATGGGCAGTCTCTTCGTCGATTACCGCATGATATCCAAGGTCGATGGCCAGATTAGCTGTCCGTTCCCACCCGATTTGACCGGTGGGAATCGATATAAGCCCTGTGGAACCATTGAGACTCATCCCTTTCAGGCTCTGTGCCGAAATAGATCCCAGCCCCGCGCAAAGAAGGATTGCCAGAAACAACACAGTCACTTTCATCCGCATGTTCATGCCTCCAAGAATAAATAGATTTTTTTATATAGAAAAAGTACGCCACGTAAAGACTCGGCGTCAAGGGTTTTATCCTGGTAATTATGTCAGGAAATTGTTAGAAATTGGTTAAAATAGGAACCCCGTCGTGGAGCAGGGGTAGTATCGAGCATATATTGCCGTCATAACAAAAGTTGCGGGCCGGAAAACTCCAGTAACGTTTTCTACCTCTGGTTTTTTACTGCTTTTGACGAGTGGGCTGGTGCGGCTTGAGGCTATCGGGCAAGGCGTGAGGCATTCTCAGTTTATTTCTATTGGCTATATAGATTTGTATCCTCAGGCACTTGGGCGCCCATTCTCAATCTCTTCCTGCAAGATCACACCTGGATAGATCCAGCACCTGGCACAAGAATTGCAGAATTACACACCGGAGGTACCCATGGCAAGAAGAAGGAAAAGTATACTATCTATCCTGTTTGTTTCTTTTTCTTCACTTTGTTTCCTCTCTCCTCTGTCCGCGTTAAGCGAATATGTGCCGAATAAGAGGAATGCGTTCGGATTCGAATTAGGTTTTACTACCTTTAAAGACTCTACCTCTTTTGATCTGGGGGCAACGATGTCCATCCTAGGGTATGCAGACCTGGGGCTCCAGTACTCCCAAATCAGTATCGAAGATCCAATGATAGATGATCTTTCCGCTACTTCTTTAAGCCTCTTCATTTCCGCCTTCCCTGTGAAGCAGAGTGCAGAAATTCCCCTGTCCATAGAACTCGCATGGGGAGTAGGATTTGCGGCATACGACTCCGAGTTTCTGGATTATGTTGGGTGGGACATGAGCGGGACATCTATCAGTTTAGGATTTAGCGTATACCACCGCTACAATGCTACCCCTTCGTTCGCACTGGTTCCCTCTCTAGGGTTCAGTTACACCCGCACGAAGGTTACCCTTGAAGACTCGTATGGGAATTCCATAGAAGAATCAGACAGCGAAACAGGGTTTGGGTTCGGCCTGCCTTTTGTTTTTTCCATCTCACCTTCTGGAAGCCTCATCTTCCGACCTTCCCTATTCATCCTGGATGGGGAAACCATGTTCAGTGTGTCTATTGTGCTAATGGGACTGTTCTAACGAATACAGAAGGCGTAAATGCCGCAGGAGAAGCCATGCGTTGAATAAAGATTTAAGAAATTGAGAGAAAATCTACTTTAAATCTTGCAAGCTCTAGAAGATTGCATATACTGGAGTATAGCGATGCTTCTGCAGTATCGGCGAATTGAACATACAATTCAGTTTGCAAAGGTTCTCGCCTTCCCCACCCTTCCCTCTTTCCTATTCCGCAGCATTTTAGGAAAGGAACTCAGGCGGCTAACCTGTATCTTTCGAAGCCGGCCCTGTAAAGAGTGCGGCCTGAAGTACACATGCGCATACTCCTGGATTTTCGAAACACCCCTCGAAACTCAGCCTGCGGTACTGGAAGGCAGGGACAGGGGGAGCCACCCCTTTCTCCTGGCCACTGACGTAATGCCTAAAGAGGAATGCCAAACACTCACCCTTACC
>CALKLC010000041.1 GCA_937991975.1 uncultured Spirochaetales bacterium
AATATAACCGCCCTGCACGCGGGGTACTTTCTGGGATAGGTGCCTGGCGGAAACCCCTATGTGCCGGGGATTCATACACGTAAACGCGGTGTCCGGCTATAGGTATCAATGGCAGGGAAATTGTGTCCGCCCTTATCTCGAGGGGGGATGTACTGATTTCTCACGAGTCCAACGATGTATCCAGTGGCCGGTTATCCTTGGTAGCTGTATAGGGCTTATCGAAACGCCGGGAGTACGCGTTGTTTTTCTGCAGCTGCCGATCCCAGTACAGAAGAAACAAGCCTGTGGGAGCGAGGAGGCGGAACAGGAAAAGGATCCCTTTTGAAAGGTATTCCGGTTTGGCCAGCTTCGCTAGCAAGGGTGCAGCCATTTGACCGTTTTCAAGGACTGACCCTACCAGTTCGACAAAAGGCGCGAGGATTTTCTTCTGCCCTTTTGCCGGCCGGAGTTGGAGTCCCTCGATGCCGCCTTTGATAGCGGTGCCCATATAGTCTCTCTGCAATCGCCGGGTAAGATTCTCGAAATAGGCCTCCAGGTAGTAGGAATGGCTGCTTTCTGGAAACCCCTGCTGGACGATGAAACCCAGCGAGCCTTTGGAAGGTGAAAGCATTTCGAAAAAAGCCATCACGTGGGACGGCATAGCATGAACATAGAGGGGCAGGGCAAACAGGACAGCGCTTTCGTGCGGGAAATTTGAGGCCCACTGCGCCCACAGGTTCTTTTGCTTCAGGTCACGCAGAACGACTTTCGAACCATGGGCATCCGAAATTGCCTTTAGAATTAGGGCGGTATTGCTGCCGGAAAGCCTGGGGGACCCATTGTAGATGATCAGCTGATCCACCTTTGCAGCAGCACGAGGCTGCAAGGTCTTATTCCGGGCGCGGCGCGGGCTTAGCTCTTTCAAAGTCCACGCAGGATTCTTATGAATACGGTAAGCCTTTGACCTGAACTGGTAGGCTGTTCTGGAAAGGTAATCTTCGATGACCTGTGTTTCTTCTTCTGCCAGGCCCTGCTCGTCGTAATAAAAATGGAGTTCCGGGTAACGGTCATAGCGCACTTTATGATGGCATTCCCCGTCCACAATCTCAATGTAAGGATGATAATGCGGAATAGTGCGGTCCATAAACGCTTTCGCGACGTGATTGAGAAACCCCTGGGCAGTGTCCATCAGGAGAATCACTTTATCAGCATTCACATAGTCCCGAGCGATTTCCGCCATAGTGTCTTTGAAGACACACCGGCCCGGTGTCTTCACCCAGCATGACCAGCATCCGATACACGCTTTGATTTCAGCGGGGAAGATTGCCCTGTAACGCGGCTCTTCTTCGTGTAGGGAGCCAATGGCAGAAACCGTTTCTGGGTCGGGGGTAGCGCGCAAATCAAAAAGGGAAATCATACGTTTGTACTCCTGATCGATAATTGAACCGGAATAATCAGCAACCCTTCCGTTTCGGCTGCTGCCTTGATACCGAGCGCAACCCGCAGAATGGTCACGCTTGACTGATGAAGGAGTTTACTACACCGTGGATTGTTATTCCATACGAGGGTGGGTGAAATCAGTTCTAAAAATTAACAGAGTCCACAGCCAGGGCGGAAGAGTACGCCTCATCGCCCACATCCGAGACTACGAATACTACGAAGGCGGGCGTACCGACAGACAGTCCTGTTACACTGTAATCCTTCCATCCTGTATGTCCCGCATATTCGTCCCCGTCATCCGGCAGTCCAGCGAATCCCGTCACTTGTGTGTTTCCCTTTTCGCCTGCGATATTCACTGAGGTAATGGTAAATGCTGTCACGCCATTGGGTCCGTAGATAATTACCAACGCCGTATCGTCATACTCAGAATCCACGAAGTCGTTGAACTCCGATGAGGCAAAGTCGGCTTTAAAGGAAAGCTTGGAAAAGGATGTGGTGATAGGTCCGGCAACGAGAACACTGGTCGTATCGTTCACCGCGGAACCAGTGGATACAAGGGCTTCTCCTGTGGTGATTACGGCAAAGGAGTTCCCGGCAGCAGGGGAAACACCGCCCTGTGCACCGTTCACAATCGCGCCGTCTCCAAAAAAGGTTACACCACTACTCCCTGATTCGAATCCTGTATTAGAATTGAACGAGGTCGATACCGCTGCAGATGCTGTTGTGAAACTTAACGTGAAGTCATAATCGAGAGGCTGCCCCCCATCATCCTGTACCAGTTGATTTAGAGTAAAAATGATGTTCCAATTAGTCGGGAGCGACTCTTTGGGTTTAAAAATCAAGACTGCGTTTCCCTGGGCGTCCGCAGAAACGCTCAAAGCGAGATCTTTTGATACTCCACCGACTGTGAGGGAGTAATTACCAGGAAGCGAAGGCTTGAGAATCTTGTCGTCCATGAATAGCACGATAGGTGTATTTGTATCAATACCCGTGGAAGAATCACCGGGGAAATACGCTTTGATATTGAGGGACATAGTATCCGTTGTATCCGTAATCGTATCCACCGTTGCAGTGCCGCTGGTATCAGTGAGAGTTGCTCCGGTTGCTCCTACAGAATCATCGTCTCCAGCGGAATCCTTACAGGCGGAAGCACCGAATACCTATAAAATACATGTAAAGGAAAGGATCAAACCAGATAATTTTCTCATTTTCATAGAGCACCTCCTATGTCTCTTTTTCTATTCTAATGCAACAGGTTTGAAAAAGGGCATGAAGAAACAGAGTTTTCCCGGAAACTCGAATTTTTTTCGATAGTCTGTCATAAAATGCTGTTTCAGGGCGGAATAAGGTTCTATCATCGAAGCAGATGTTGATGCCGCGTGGATTGACTGCTTTGAAGTTTTGCGATGGCAAAATATTGACTCGGCGAGATGATCATTGTGGAGTGGACGAAAAACAGGAAAATCCGGTAGCCCCGTTTGTATAGATCAACAACGGCTTATTAAAGGGTTGTTTTCCCGGCTTTCTCGTAGAACACTTTTCCCACGCGCAGGATGTGGTCTATCACATCGGGGTCGCTGATGTGCCGGAAGATGGAAAGATCGAAGGCATAGGGCAGGAGCAGGTCATCTATCTCGTCCATGATGCGGTGAAGCACATCCCAATTCAGATCCTCGGTCCCTATGAGAGTAAGGTCAATATCAGAACCGTTCCTGTAGGTGCCTTTGGCACGGGAACCATACAGGATAGCTTTTTCCACCTGCGGATAACGGGAAAGAACGTTGCAAATTTGTTGAATGATGGGTTCTTTCAACCCAAAGCGCAGAGTCATGATTCTTCTTTTAGTAGAGTTTCCATTGTGGTGCGCAGCCTTTGAAACTCTGAAAAGTAAAGATGGATAATTTTGTCGGCTATGTCTTGGGCGACATCTTCGTTGTAGGTGTGCAAGGTCAGATTGCGGCTCGCAATCATATCCATCCAGATTTCTCCATTTTCGATTAAGCCTGTCTTAAAGGCTTCTCGTGTCGCGTCTTTAGACCCATATAGTTTTTTGGTGCCCTGCTCATGAAGAAAATCCTTTAAAGTGTTCCAGGCCATCTCGTGCGTATATTCGAAGGCCTGGATCAGTCCTTGTACTTCGAGTTTTGATAGCTTGCGTTGTCTTGATAATTCCACGGCTTCATCCAGCTGGGCAAATGCTTTGCTAAAATGATTGAACCGCTGAATCCATCGAATGTCTTGTGTACTCATACAGCTCCTTTGGACAGCTTACTCGGGCCTTATAAACAAATAGTACCATCTTAAGCTTTACGGAAAAAGGTCTACCTCATCTTTGTACTGAATTAACACGTTGTCAAGCACTAGCAACGGAAAGACTAACGCTTCTGCCTGTAGACATAGGCACATCTTGGCAATGATTGTTATCGGCCGCGTACAAGTGCGCCTTCGTTTTTTACACCTGTTTCGGTAAATATATACCTTCCGCAGGAGCTTCAGCCGTGGCGACAAGCCCGTTGATAGCAGGAAAAATGAAGGGACTCTATCATCTATGAAGAGAATAATTTTCTGCCGGGTACTGGTCCCAATTATCTGTGGGCGATGCCGGATTTGACTCTGACGGTGTCACTATTCAAGGAGAAAGCTTTTAAAGAGATAGTTTAAGTAGAAGCCTGGTCCGGGTGGTCGTGCCGGTTTTTTCGTAGATCCCGCCGAGGCTGCGTTTGACCGTGGGTTCCGAGACATGGAGGGATTCGGCGATATCTTTGTTGGACCATCCCCGGTATATCCCCTGGAGGATTTCTATTTCCCGGTCCGTCATGCCGTAGTCCTCACGGAACCGGTCCAGGGAAAGAGCCGATTTCATATCGTTCCGGCCCTCCGGCCTCAGGGTAACCAGGATAATGAGTTTATGAAGCGGTGGGATTCCGCGGATGTCCTCAGCGCATCCTTGTATTTGAAAAGAAAAATCGTGGGACCTGCCGTATGTATCGGTCCAGAGAAACCGGGAGTTCCAGGGCCCTCTGGTCCCGCGGAGAAATCCTAAAAAACGGTCACGAAAAGCCATGGCCGCGGGCTCTCGACTCCGGCATGTACATTCCCGTGCTCCGGCACCGAAGAGTTCCCTGAAGGCTGAAGCGATCCGATCGCCGGCATAAAGAACCCTGCCCCGGGCGTCAAGAAGGGCTACATCGTCCGCCTGCGGGAAGGCCTCGAGGGATCGTGTTAGCGCATCGGACAAAAAATCGGAAATGAATTCGAAGGTTTTAAATTCGTTATCGCTGTATATGGGGGAATTGAGGCCTGCCCTTCCGATCGCCCAGTAACCTGCGAGGATTCCCCTTATATGGGCGGGAACGTATAGCACGTCCGATATGGGACGGATTTTCTGAACCGGAACCGTGAAATCGTAATGTTTACTTGTATTCCAGCCGGGGATTTTTATTAAAGACACCGATTTTCGTCGTTCCATGAGTTCGGTCAAGATGAAATCTTTATCCTGAACGGATGTATAGGTATCTATGAACTCCGGGGGATTGTTGGAATAAAGGATCGCCCCGTCCTTCCGGTTCGGGGAAAAACGACAAAAAGCGAAATAGTGAGAATCCATGGCGGCGCAGATCCCAGGAGTAGCGGCATGCAAGGCTGCTGTGTCGAGGCTGCGGGAATACAGGATGTCCCCCAGGGTTCTTAAGTTTTTTTGTGCCCGATCGGGAAGGTACATCAGCCGAACTCTTTTTCTCTCAGATATCTGACCAGTGCGGTCCGGGAATCGACGCCGGTTTTATTGAAGACGTTGTACAGGTGCCGTTTTACTGTGGCTTCCGTAATTCCGAGCATGAACGCGGTTTCGCGGTTGGAAAGTACCTGCCGAACCAGTTCCGTCACCTCCTGTTCCTGGGGATTCAGTTCCGCGCTGGTTTCCTTGCTTCCGATGGATCGGCGGCGGGAATGGAACGGCGGAACTCCTTATCGTTCCGGATGGAAAATAAACGCATCAACCGACGGGGTATTATTCCCATAATATTGTCGTCGAATAGCATACAACAACTCTAATTCACGCTCTTTTCGTTGTCCATAGGGACTCTAAATTTTGATTAATTAATAAGGTGGTTTACGGAATTATCACGGATGATGGGTCTCTATAACACGTTGCTTTGGCGGTCAGCCTGATCCGGTAATTTCAATTGATGTATACATGCCCTCGGTCAAACGACTTTTGGGTGCTGTCTACGCGGAGTGGTTCTGCAGTTTTGGACAAGACCAGTGCCGCTTCTAGGATGCGGCTCCTCTCCCGGCCGTCACCCTGAAACCGTTCCGATACGAAAGGTGTATTGCTCACATCTTTCCCTGGCGCTATGATGAATAAATGGAGCTGGATGACCGGATTGTCTGCCGGATCCCGCAGGCTGTTTCAATTCTGTTTCAAGAAACCCGCGACTCCGAATTTCGTAATAAAGCCGCCGAAGTATTGTCCGGATTGGCGGGAGCAGATGCGCGCCGGATTAGCGCAAAGGCAGACGCCATAAAACGGATGGAAACACCCTGGACATGTGTAGTACGGATCGATGGATTCGGGGAGAAGGAATTATTCATCGAGTTGGAAAGATCCGGTGCTGGAAACCCCGCCTTCCGGGAAGAGGAACGGGCTGCCTTGCAGTTTGCCGGAGTACTTATCTCCGATGAACTGAAACGGCGAAAAAAGGAGCCGGTTTCGAGGGAACGACTTAGTCCCCGGGAGCTGGAAATTGCAGAGCTGGTTCGGAAAGGGCTTCCCAACCAGGAAATAGGAATTCGGCTTGGCATAAGCACGGAAACAGTGAAACGCCATCTTTATAATAGTTTCAATAAAACAGGTGTGAACTCGAGAACGGGCCTTATACGGTACCTTCAGGACAAGGGGTTGGGCGGATGATCCTGAGTGAACGGCAGCAGGGGGAAATCCGGAAACTTGCCGGACTTTTGTATTCGCAAAGTCTGGATGCGAAAACCCTGCAGGAAGCCTGCCCATGGATATGCCGTACCATGGATGCACACTATTTTGCTTTTTGCCGTTTCTCTTTTTCGCAACCGGGAGGTTCCATCCTGTTTTCCAACAATCCGCCGGAGTTTGTCGGTGTGTATAACCATGTTCAAGAAAAAGACTTTATCATGAAAAATATGGTAAGCCGGAGGAGGACGATTTCGTTGAGAACGATCCAGGAGTGGAACGCCCGGTCCAACCGGGATTTCGTGTCTCTCCTTCAGAAGATCCGGCCTTTCTGCGACGGTATCTATGTTCCAGCTATATTTCAGGGCAATCTGATCGGATTCTGGGCCATAGCGCGAGCCGGCCTGCATACGCCGGTTTTCACTCCGAATGATTTCCGGATTTTCGAGCTCCTCTCCTGCTTCCTCTCTGATGCGGCAGGGAGATCCTTTGCTTCTCTGCCGGGACCGGATCATACGGCGCATTTGAACGCACGGGGAGAAGTCTTGCGCGCCGGCTCCCGAATCAGTAAATCCTTTCAGGAGATTTTCGGTTCCACAGTATGGGAATGTCCGGGAAGGGGGAACACGCCGGCTGGTCGTGCTTTCTATGAGAGGTTCCGAAGCTTTCTGTACAGTGCCAGCCCTTTCAGTTCTCGGTTTACCTGGAAACATACAAATGGAAATGGAAAAAAGTACGAGTTCTCCTTTCAATTACAGCCGGGGTTCGGATCCCTCCTTCGATGCGCAACAGAGACGGTAATTTTAGTATTTCAACAACCAGAGGAATGCGATACGGATACATCGCTTCCGTCCCTGAAAAAGGTACAAGAGCTGTATGAACTTACGGACAATGAGATTTCCGTTATCCGGGGAATCTACAAGGGGTATACGAACAGTGAAATCGGAGTTTCCCTCGGTGTTTCCGAATCCACGGTAAAACGGCGGTCGGGGAGTATCTATGAAAAAACCAGGGCAGGTTCCCGGAGTCGGCTTCTTTTCCTTTTGTCCCGCTGATCCGGCCAAGGATTCTGCAACTTTCAACTACATAACCCTTCTATAGCCCCACTCGAATATTGTAAGCGCCGGCACGAAATAAAGGCACATTATCATCCATTCGTGATCCGAAAGTTGTATTGCACCGGCCGAATAGCGGATTTACCCTACGGATATGACCAGCATCGCCTTCGACGGCAAGGATGAATCCGCTTCCTCTACAATCATTTCCCTGGAGCAGGCCATTTCCCTGCTGGCATCGTTCAAGAACCGGCTGAAACGGATAGGGAAGTGGTGGACTATTTGATTGCGGCAGGAGTAACGGTCGTGTATACGCCGGGTAATACGGTGGAGTGATAGAAAACTATTTTAGGAGAGATAAAATGAAAACAAGATCAAAGGTTTGGCAGTATTTGATGATGATGGGGATAGCAGGGGTTCTTCTTCTCTACGGCTGCGATCTTCAGTCTTCTTCCGATTCGCCTTCCGGCACGAATGTGGATACAGGAACACCGCCTCCTTCCTCTATAGTAGGTACAGCGGCTTTAGCGGGGGAATCGGCAACGTACACGTTGACACCAGCCTCAAGTCCTTCATCTTCCGTTGTAGGCAGGAAAGCCTTGTATACCGTGACCGGGAATATCCGGTACAGGGAACGAGTTTTACGGTTACCGGGACGTATGAGTCTGTTACTCGGGTGATATCTGCTACCTCCGCGTCGGTTACCCTCTCAGGCCAGTCTGTATCCTTCAAGATCATGGGAACCTATTCTACTACGGAAGGATTCAGCGGAACGATTGAACGGTGGGTGAATGGCGTAAAGGATTTGGTGGGGAGTGTCACCGGTCAAGTTCCCGCGCCATCCAGCGGAGCGGTAAACTACCTGGGCACCTTCAGCGGCAGCGGTGAGGCTGGGGGCACCTGGAAAGGTACGTTTACCACGGAAGAGGGGAATGAAACCTTCAGTGGTGTGTGGAGCGGGGCGGTTGTCACCACCCAGGGGGATCCGCACACACCTGCATCCAGCGATCCACTAGAATACAGGTTTGCTCTTTTGATGCAGACTATTTATTCGATGTTGGCTTCCACCGAATACGATATTGAAACGGCGGGAAGTTATCCAAATCCCGATGAATCTATCAGTTGTATAGTGGAAGAGAACAACCCCATAGGATGCAATACGGCAGCCTTTACCGTGAACAGTGACTTTACGGATCCGGTACGGGGGATCGTATCGAAAACAGGCGGTACGCTCACATTGAAGTTCAAGATGCCCGAACAGACCCTTGTGCAGCTTACCGCTAATGGATCCTTCAGAAACTCGCCGATCACGACACTTTCCATGGATGTGCTTTTGGACAATGCCGCCCGGACCATCTCCGGAACCATAACAGTGGATGGGACAGGCGTAACGGATCTGAACACAGTAAAAAACTATTTCTTTTGAAATTGCGTTAGTGAAAGCGCGCTAGAAGGTTAAAACAGAACCGCGGCAGGGGCATACGAAGGTATGCTCCTGCTTTTCTATGTGCGCCCGGCAGGGCGCACATCTTGCGGGTGAAAGTCCCGTACGTGCCCGGTAAGGGGAAACGTTAGCTAAACACCAGGGGTGTCCATCGCGAGATGGAATCTGAAGGAAGGTGCAGGCAAAGCGCTGGCCTAACGAACAGAAATCACATACGAGGCACACAGTGAGGACAAGAAGGCACAATTATTCAAAGTCCAATACTTA
>CALKLC010000042.1 GCA_937991975.1 uncultured Spirochaetales bacterium
GCTCTAGATGGGAAACAATGTTGTCGATTCGGGACTGATCCAGGGTGGGTTTCTTTTCTTTGATATAGGAAGGGTCGAATCCCTGGGAACGGATCGCCTCTTCCAATGTCTTGCCAAGGTACGTGCGTTCGAGGATGGCTGGGTCGTTCAGCCCAAAGGCAGCCTGGCTACCCTTGCAGACAGCTCCATAGCAGGCAGATTCCTCCCCCCTCCAGATCACCAGCTCCAACCGGCGTTTCAGCTTTTCCCACATAGGACGGAGCTGGAGAATCGCATCGAGGCCTGCCACGATGCCGGCTGCCCCGTCGTAATTTCCCCCATGGGGTACGGTATCGAGGTGCGACCCTACCTGAACGGTTTCAGAGGCGCCTCCCGGAGTGGAAAGAAACAGGTTCCCGATCCCGTCCCACGTTGCCCGCATTCCCGCCTTTTCCGCGATCCTCTGCATCACTTCCATCGCTCGAGTTTCCTCGTTGGACCAGGCGGCCCGGGTAAATCCTTCTTCCCGTGAAGAACCAAGGTTCCCGATTTTTTCCAGTTGGGAAAAAATTTCTTCGATTCTCTGTTTCGTACTTTCAATGAGTCTGGGCATGCTTTGTTCCGTTCCCTGTACTATGCATGGAAGTGATGGGAAAAGTCAACCTTGCTAGGAGTTGCGGTTCTGTGGTAGGATCTTCCTATGCGGTTTGTACGGTCTGGTAGCGTGTGGCACGTTTTATTAGGCATCCCCTTATTCCTCTTGGTCCTTGGATCCTGTAGCTCCACTCCTCCCGTAATCCCGGAAGGGCTCACTCCCATGCAGTTCTTTCAGCGGGCACAGGAAGAGTCGGACAATTACCGGTGGGACAACGCGTTGCTGTACTATAAGACATTTCTGGAGCGGTACCCGGACGATCTTCCAAATGTTCTGGCGGCCCGGTACGAAATCGCCTTTATCCACTATAAAAAAGAACAGTATGCTGAATCGAAGAAACTCTTTGAAGAACTGTTAGAGACTTACAAGAAGTTCGAAAACCCTCTTGCTGTCCCCCAATGGCCGAGAGTGCTGGCAGAAAAGGTCTTGAGGAAGATCCAGGAAAAAACACGTCTTTAATGGATCAACATACTTTAGTGGGGCAATATAATCGTGTACACCAGGATATTCCTCTCTTCCGCATCCCGTTTCACCATCTCTTCGGTAATCTTTCCTCTTGGGATGGGATGGGGAGGAGCGTCTCCGATTACGATGATTACCCGGCTTTCCGCTTCCCATTTGTAGTTGTGGATGGCGGCGTAGATCCCTTCATGAACGGCTTCGGGAATATCCCTTCCGCCCGCTACCCGTACAGAATCCACCATTCTCTGGAGTTGGTTCAAATCACTGGTAAAGGGTAAAGAACGGGTAAGGTACTCCTCCATATAATCACGGTACAGGGTCAATCCAATTCGAACCTTATCGAACCCTTTGATCCTCTCGGCAACCATAGGAACCAGCAGTTTACGGATGTGGGGGATGTCGTCTTCCATGCTCTGGGTAGTGTCGAGGGTGATTACCATATCGAGGGTTCTTCCTTTCTGTTTTTCCATGATGGCGGCGATCTTGTCGATCATGTCCTTTTCGCCGGTGGATTCGAAGGTCTCTCCCCTGGTTTCCTCTGTAATCTTCGAGAACTCTTCTTTCACATCAGGCATGATTTTTTCTGTTTTCGGTAAGGGGATGGAACGCTGGAGGATTCGAAACACGAAGGGGTTGTCTTTGAAAGGACCTGTGTAATCCGCATGAGGTTTCTCAAAAGCACGGATGTTAAGGAAGGTGCCATCTACTACCTCTATTTCACCCTGCCGGCTCCACGGATACCCGTATTCCAGCACGTAAGGGATGAAGATGTGAAAAGCGAGGCCGAACACTTCATCCGGTTCAGGGGTAGAGTCTACCAGGAAATACCGTCCTGGCCCTGGAACGAGGGTTTGGCCGTTCAGGATCCGTATCTCATCCCCATTGGTGGGATTGTAGGATTTTGCCCGGTAGGCATAACTGGCGGCCTTCCGGCCCGGGTCTTCGGTAGATTCTGTTAAGAGTACTGAACCGATACCCGGCTTCTTTCTGATCCAGAGGTGGTACCCCCCTTCCAGGCTGAGTTCGATCCGCAGATCATGCTGCGTTAAGCTGAGTGTTTCAAGCCCTTCTCCTTTTAGGCCCCCCCTAAAAGATTCGGTTGCTTGATCTTCTGTGAACCCGCCGATTACCGCTAGAAAGAGGTAGCACACCCCCCAGAGTGTTCCGATCAGGCTCTTCTTCATACTTCTAACATCGGCGATTTTTCTCGGCTTCTGTAAAGGAGGAGATTACTTTGTCTCGACGAAAGCGGGGAATGGAGGTTCACCAGGCCCAATGTTCTGGTAGAATGTGGAAATACGGTTCCAGAGGGGTTCGAGGAGTTGGCATCGCCAGGATTCTGCGGGAACAATGAAGAGTACACTGAACCCGAGGGGGGAAAGAGCCATCAGGGCTTCGGGGTTGTCAGGTTTCACCTGGTAGAAAGGAATAGCCCCGCACCGAACAGGAATCCAGGATTCCAGGGGAGGAATGGCCTGACGAATAAAGTAAACTGCGATGGAAGAACCCCGATACTGGTATCTAGCCAGCTCGTATGGAATGGCGTTTATACTGAGATAGGGGAGTCCCCTACCCAGCATAGGCCCCTCTACAAACACGGCTCTCTTCTCATCAGTTGACATAGCTTTCAATTCTACACCTGAATTCACCTGGGTGATGGATTGAGCGACAGATCGGGTAGGAGTGCTTAGTAATACAGTGCAAAGTAATACTGTGGCTGGGCGAAGGGCGCCCAGGTGAAAAAGGGATCTCATTCCACCGTTACGCTTTTTGCAAGGTTCCGCGGCTGATCCACGTTATGACCCAGCTCCAGGGCGCAATGGTAGGCAAAAAGCTGTAGAGGAACCACCATCAGAAAGGGGTACAGGAGTTCATGGGTAGGAGGGATGAAGATACAGTCATCGGCGATTCGAGCTACCTCTTCGTCGCCTTCCACCGTTAGAGCAATCACTTTCCCCTTGCGGGCTTTCACTTCCTTCATGTTGGAGATGACCTTTTCCCGTAACATGTCATCGGGAACGAGGAACACACTGGGGGTGTTTTCGTTGATCAAGGCAATAGGGCCGTGCTTGATTTCCGCAGCGCTGTACCCTTCCGCGTGGATGTAAGAGATTTCTTTCAATTTTAAGGCCCCTTCCAGGGCCACGGGATAGTTCAACCCCCTTCCTAAAAAGAGGAAGTTCGGATAGATGGAGTACTTTTTTGCCAGGTTCTTTACATGGAAGTTCGTCTGCAAGGTTTTGGAGACCAATTGGGGTAATTCTTCCAGATGCTGGATATAAGCTTTCCCCATTTCATACGACATATCCCGCATCCGGGCGATGAGGAGAGTGAAAAGGTAGAACACGGCCAGCTGGCTGGTAAAGGCCTTGGTAGAGGCAACGGCTATTTCCGGCCCGGAGTGGATATAGATTCCTCCATCTGACTCTCTCGGTATGGTGGAACCTACTACGTTGCAGACCCCCAGTACCCGGGCGCCCTTCCGTTTCAGTTCCCGCATGGCATAGAGGGTGTCGGCTGTCTCTCCCGATTGGGATACGGCAAAGTAGAGAGTGTTCCGCTCCACGATAGGATTGCGGTACCGAAGCTCAGAGGCCAGTTCTGCCGAAGCGGGGATCCGGGCAACGGATTCCAGCAGGTAGGAAGCTACCAACCCCGCATGGTAGGAAGTTCCCGCGGCTATGATCTTGATTCTTTCGATCGCGAGAAGTTCCCGGTTCGTCATGTTGAGACCGCCGAACTTCGCTGTCATGTATTCCTTGTCGATCCGTCCCTGCATGGCTCGCTTGATGGATTCCGGCTGCTCGAAGATCTCCTTCTCCATGAAGTGGGCATATCCGTCTTTTTCGATTTCCTGCAATTCCCAGGAGATGTAGTCGATCTTGCGGTCCAGAATCCTGTCCGTCCCATCGGTAAGCCTGTACCCTTCAGGGGTGATGGTTACCACATTCCCATCTTCCAGATAGATCACCTGTTTGGTGTAGGCGATCATGGCGGTGACATCCGAGGCCAGGAACATCTCCTTGTTTCCGATTCCCAGGATGAGGGGAGAGCCGTTCCGGGCTCCCACGATCTTGTTCGGTTCTTTCGCATGGATACAGACAATCCCATAGGTCCCTTTCAGGAGTTTGATGGTTTTCTTTACGGCCAGTTCCAGATCCCCTTCGTAGAAGGTAGAAACCAGATGGGCAATCACTTCGGAGTCTGTTTCCGAACGGAACACGTGCCCCTCAGAGAGGAGCTTTTCTTTCAAGGCGGCATAGTTTTCGATAATCCCATTGTGGGCTATGGCGATATCTCCCGCGCAATTCACGTGTGGATGGGCATTCGTGTCATTCACCTCCCCATGGGTGGCCCACCGGGTATGACCGATCCCATACGCACCCTGGAGCGCGGAAGGAATGACTTTCTGCAGATCCGCGATCTTTCCTTTTCGTTTCACCACGGTAAGTGTACCCGTATAATCCCCTACCGCGATCCCGGCCGAATCATACCCCCGATACTCCATCCGCTTCAAAGCTTCCACGAGGATGTCTACTGTATTACCTGGTCCGCAGTACCCGATGATTCCGCACATTCTATAGCCTCTACTATGGTAAGGTTAAAGGGCCCTATAGTGCCCCTCTAGTGAACTGTAATCAACATACATTTTTCATCTACATTATTATACCGCAATCAAAGTTGGATTTCCGATGAAGCACCCGATCTCTCCCGCAAGGCTTGTGCGTTCACCAGAAGAAGAGTATTCCCTTCTCTTTTTAAGATCCCTTCCGATATCAGGCGTTGAACGATTCCTTCAACTTCCAGTAAAGGCGTTTCGAGGGAAAGGGAAATTTCCTCTGTAGTTTTGTCAAAGAGGAGAGAATCCCTGGAAACCTCTTCGAAGGCATACACAAGATGGAGAGCGATAAGAGCGGGGGCATTCTTTCGTTTCAATTGCTGGATCTGCATGTTGGCATGCTGAAGGCGGCGACAGAGCTTATCGATGATGTTCATCGCAATCTTCGAGTTCTTTTCGATCATGCTCCGGAAACCCTGCCGGTCGAAGGCTAAGAGGTGAGTGTCAGTGACTGTCTGGGCTGTGGCGGTCCGGCGGATCCGGTTTACGATGGCCATTTCGCCGAAGAAGTCCCCCTTTCCCAGGATAGCCAGCACATGGTCTTTGTTGCCAATAGACTTGCTGATCTTGACCTTCCCCTCCTGGATGATAAACATCTCGTTCCCCTCATCTCCCTCACGAAAGATTACCGTACCTGCAGGAATCACATGTCCGTATTTTTCGAACAGAAGGTTGTCACTCATACTTTCTATACCCATTATAGAGTTCGGCCTGTTAGGTGTCCAGGGTTAGGCGCACAGCCCTGTTTAGAACACAGCATGCCAAATAATAATTTTAAACCCCTATTAGCCTATAAGGGGCCGCCACAATTTTGGCACCACTTATTTATCATTTCAGATCTGCGAAGCGAGGAATAGTATCCCCGGTAACAGTACCATATAGGACACGGTAGTGGTGAGCCAGGTTGAGTTGGCCAGATCTACATCGAACCCGTAGATGGCAGGAGGAATAGCGGCGAGGAACGCAACGGGTGAAAAAGACACGATCACGAGGGTTTTCAGGGGCAGACCGCCCCGGATGGACCCAAACCCGAGGAGGATTCCGATGGGTATCAGACACGCGGGTACAAAGAGGAATTTGATGAGGTGAACCAGAATGATTTCCTTCCTGTACTGACCGATAGCCCCGATTTTCAACGTCAATCCGATGGCCAGACCAAAAAGAACGGTGATGACAGGAACCAGGATATGGGAAAGCTGGTACATGAACTGGGGTTTCGGTATCCCGGATAGCCTCAGGAGGGTTCCAATCAGCACAGCACCGAGGGGAAAGAATGCCACCTTCTTTTCCAGAAGAATCCGTGGATGGAATCGAAAGGAGGACAGGTTCGCCTTACTGATGGCATAACTGAGGGGAAACCCGAGAGTGTAGTAGAGAGGCTGTTCGAACAGGGCGTAGATCTGTATATAGGCGAATCCCTCTTCTCCATAGAGGACAAAGGCGATAAACGCAGCGAGGGCGCTGATATTGTAGAACATGCTGCTGGAAAAGAAGGATCCAGCCCGGTACGGTTCGATCCGGAACCGGCGGATACAGAGAACCGCAGCCAATCCGCCTAGAAATAAGGATCCCGCTCCCAGAAGGGAAAACAGAGCCAGCTTCCCTGAAGCTGGAGCGAAGCTCCAGAGGGAACTGATGGCTGCGAGAGGCAGGAGGGCCATCACGGCAACCTGTTTCATCCGGTCGGAAAGGACACGGGGGGAAAGGAACTGTTCGAGGGACAGGGGAATGCGTCGTTCCCGAGAAAGAACGAAAAAAGAGTAAAACCGCTGAAGCATGTACCCCAACAAGACAGATCCAAAACTGATCGCTAGAATATAAGCAACTTGCATGGATCCACTATACCAAAAAACACTTTTCCCTTGAAAGCGGTTGTGGTATGATCCCTTTCCATGGTGAATCTGTTTGGATTCCTGTTCCTTCGATTCTGGGAACGGGCAGCCCTCAACAACTTTGTTCTTGGACGGTATGCGAAGGCAGAGGAGTATTTCCGAAAGATCCAATCTGTCCAACCGAACAAAATGGGGTTGGGGCACAATATCGGCCTTGTGTGCCTTGCCCAGGAACGGTATGAAGAGGCAGAAAAGGAGTTCCTGAGGGAACTGGAACGGTTCGGTGAAACCTACATTCGTCTGAAAACGTTGGGAGATCTGTATTACCTCTGGGGAAAGCGGGCTGAATGTGCCAGGTACTACCAGAATGCTCTTCCGGTATGTGAACAGGAGGCAGACCGGAAGCTCATCCAGAAGAGGATCGAGTATGCCTCAAATCCTGAATCCTTTGAAAGGGCGATGAAGAGTTACCAGGCCCTGAAGAAAGGGAATGCCTGTATGGCTGAAAAGCGTTTCGAAGAAGCCAGTGAAGAGTTCGAACGAGCGGTGCAGCTGGATCCTTTTAACTTCCAGGCATGGAACAATATAGGTGCCGTGGAGCTGAACTATCGAAAGAACCCTGCCCGTGCAGTCGAATGTTTTCTGCGGGCAGTGGAATATACCAGTTTACCTGCCATCCATAACAACCTCAAGCGGGCCCAGGCAATGCTGGGGAAGGAGAAACGGTGATGCAAGGGGATCGGATACGCGCTCATTTACGGGAAATGTTTCAGGCGGCGTTGGAACGAGTGGATCCGTACCGGATGATCAAGGAGAGGGTGCTGATACAGGGGGAAACCCTTCTCGTGCGGTCAGACCGGGAGGAACTGAAGTGGGATCTGTCCCGCTATAACCGGATCCTGGTGTTGGGAGCGGGAAAAGCTACGGCTAAGATGGCGTTGGCTGTAGAGGAAATTTTTGGTTCTCGCATTACAGAGGGTGTTATCGCGGTCAAACCGGGGCATACGGAAGGATTGAAGCGGATCCGTATGATAGAAGCGGGGCATCCTGTTCCTGATGCAGGAAGCGTGGAAGCGGGAAGGACTGTGGCCGAGTTGGCCCGGAAGGCGGATGAACGAACCCTGGTGATCAACCTGGTCTCTGGTGGTGGTTCCGCTCTCCTGTCCTATCCCTTTACCTGGAAAGATGATACAGGGGAACATGGCCTTACGCTGGAGGACAAGCAGAAGACTACCAAAGCCCTTTTGGCCTGCGGTGCCACCATCCAGGAAATCAACTGCATCCGCAAGCATTTGAGCGGGATCAAGGGCGGCAGGCTGGCCCAGCTTCTCTATCCGGCCGAGTCGTTGAACCTGATCCTATCAGACGTAGTGGGAGACAGGCTGGATTCCATAGCATCAGGGCTGACTGCCCCTGATGGCACTACCTTCGAGGAAGCGGTGGCTCTGGTGGAAAAGTATGGGATTGCTTCCGAACTTCCTCCTCTGGCGTGGAAAGTCCTGAAGCTGGGGGCCGAAGGGAAGTTAGCGGAAACTCCCAAGAAGGGGGATCCAGTGTTCGAAAAAGTCCATAACATCCTCATCGGCTCCAACTACGGCGCCCTCCTGGCAGCGGAACGGAAGGCAAAGGAACTGGGATACCGTACCGTGGTTCTGTCCTCGGAGATCATCGGGGAAGCCCGGGAGATTGCCAAGGTTTACATGGGAATCGGACGGGATGTGAAACGCCGGGAACTTCTGGTGGGTAGGCCTGCCTGTATCATTGGAGGGGGCGAAACCACCGTAACCCTCCGGGGAGGGGGGAAAGGGGGAAGGAACCAGGAAATGGCCCTGTCTTTTCTAGCAGAAATCGAATCCAACCCGGAAGGATCTGAGGGGATCTGGTTCCTTGCCGCATCCACTGATGGAAACGATGGACCGACCGATGCGGCAGGTGCATTCGCCGACCCGGAAGTGCTTGCGGCAGGGAAAAAGGCCGGCCTTTCAGTGCAGGACTACCTACGGCGAAACGACTCCTACCATTACTTCGATCGGATCGGGTTCCTGTTGAAGACAGGTCCCACCAATACAAACGTCTGCGACGTACAGATCGTTGTGGTGCCGTAGAACAGGCAGTAAGGGAGGAGCTACAGGTTGCCCAGGTTGCCTTTGCACATTATCAAAGACAGGGCCCCAGGAAATAGACCTTTAGGGAAGACTGAGGAACTTCTCACCATGTTCCTTTCCTTCTTCAAGATCGGTGCGTTCACCATCGGTGGGGGCTATGCCATGCTCCCTCTGATGGAACAGGAGTTTGTGCAGCATCGAAAATGGGTGGATCCGGTGGAAATGGTGGATGTGTTTGCTGTGGCTCAATCCTTGCCAGGTGTCATTGCCATCAACGCTTCGATCTATATCGGTTACAAGATTGACCGTATACGGGGCGCTGTGGTGGCAGCCCTTGGAGTAATCCTCCCATCCTTCCTCATCATCCTGGGGATCGCGGCAGTCCTTCTGAAGTTTCAGGAATATTCCCTGGTGCAGAAAGCCTTTGCAGGGGTCCGGGCCGGGGTCACTGCGTTGATTCTCCTGTCAGGGGTCAAACTTGGGAAAGTCATCCTGAAGAATCGTACGGCATGGATCATTGGTGTGGGAGCTTTCCTGCTCCTGGTTGTTGGTAAAATCCAGGCCGTTGTAGTGATTCTGGCAAGCGGATTGATTGGCCTGGGGACATTTGTGGTACAAAAGCGTATCCGTCAACGGGAGCCGAAAAAACTATGATCTACCTGGAACTCCTGGGGGTGTTTTTCAAGATCGGCCTGTTCGGATTTGGGGGAGGGTACGCGATGATTCCTCTCCTGGAAGGAGAGATTGCCAGTCATGGATGGTTACCCGTTCGGGAGTTTGCCGACATCGTGGCGATTTCTCAGATGACTCCTGGCCCCATCATGGTCAATGCGGCTACCTATATCGGGTACCGCGTAGCGGGCATCCCTGGATCTACTGTCGCCACCCTCGGAGTTTCCCTTCCCTCTTTTATGCTGGTGGTACTTGTCGCGCACAGCATTCGGGTGTTCAAGGAAAGTGTGGGGGTCCAGGGAATCCTGTATGGAATCAGGCCCGGCACTGTGGGGCTCATTGCAGCTGCGGTGGTTTTCTTTGCCCGGGTGTCCATGCTGCACCTTCCGGAACTGCCTGACTTCCGCGGGACCCTGAGTATGGCACCCATCGGCTTACCACAAGTTCAGCTGGTACTCCCCGCCATCGGGATCTTTCTTGTCATCCTGGTGGGGAGTCGAATGTTTGGATTAAAAGCCATCCCTGCCGTGATTCTTTCCGCTGTGTTGGGAATACTTCTGCTGTAACAGGATCGATTTACAATCTGCTATTCGGCTGATTGAATCCTGGAGCTTCTGAGTTGAATTTTGCGGTTCTATGCCCGCCCCCGTTCTTAGCCCGTTCATGTGCCTCTCTGTTCTATGCTCTTGGGGGAGCCACCTCATTCCCTTGACAAGGACCATGGAACTCTCTAATTTCATCCTATTCTTATCGAATCCACTAGCATCAACGAAAGGAGAAGGGAATGAAAAAGATAGGGTCTGTAATGATCGCTTTGATCATTGTGGGGCTCCTGTTAGGAACTGTTTTGAGCTGTAGCGGGAAAAAAGAAGCTCCCGCGAAAGCAGCGGAGAAAGTCGAACAGCCAGCCAAGAAGTTGAAAGCGGGGTTCATCTACATCGGCCCTGTAGGGGACTATGGGTGGTCCAATGCCCATGATGTGGGTCGGAAGTTCGCGCAAAGCAAACTTCCCTGGCTGGAAACCGTGATCGTCGAGAGTGTACCGGAAGGGGATGCGATACGGATCATCGATCGACTGGTGAACGAGGAAAAATGCGATGTGATCTTTACGACCAGCTTTGGATACATGGACGACACGGTAAAGGCCGCGGAAAAGTACAAGAACACCCTCTTTTTTCACTGTTCGGGGTTCAAACGGGCTCCCAACCTGGGAACCTACTTTGCGGAACTGTACCAGATGTACTATCTCAATGGGTTAATGGCAGGGGCTTTAACCCAGTCCAACAAGGTAGGGTATGTGGGTGCATTCCCCATCTCGGAGGTGATCCGGCACATCGATGCCTACGCTCTGGGTGTAAAAGAGGCCAATCCTAAAGCGAAGGTAGAGGTTCGATGGATCTTTTCCTGGTACGATCCTGCCAAGGCAAAGGAGGCGGCCCAGTCCCTCGTGGCTGCCGGGGCCGATGCCCTTGCCTTTACCGAGGATTCCCCTTCCGTGATCGAGGTGGGGCAGGAGCACACGAAAAAAGGAAAAAAGGTGTATACCTTCAGCCACTACAGTCCCATGCAGAAGTTTGGAGAAGATTCTGTAGTATCCGGACAGCTGGTGGACTGGGGTCCCATGTACGTAAAGATCCTGACCGATGTGTACAATGGGCAGAAAGATTTTTCCAGCTATGACCTCTGGTGGCTGGCAGCGGACAATGCGGCTCTACTGGGAGGGGAAATCGGGCAACCCATCAACCCGAAGTTTGTCGATCTACTGAAGAGCAAGAAGATCAAATCTGCCGATCTCGGAGAAATGAACGCGTATGATTATGTGATGAAACGGTACGAGCAGATCAAGACCAATCAGTTCGAACCTTTCACCGGACCCATCAAGGACCAGAAGGGTGTAGAACGGATTCCGGCGGGGAAGAAAGCCGATCCGGCTCACCTGCTTTCGATGGAGTATTTCGTGGAGAATGTGGTGGGAGAAATTCCCCGCAAGTAACCAGCAGAGAGGGATGTATCGTGCCTAGAGGCCCCGCTTCGGGGCCTCAGGTATTTAAAAGATCTATTGCGACTGTAACAATTTTGGCACCACTTAAAGAAGTTCGAGAGAACCAGAGGCCGGGAACAGCAGAGAAGATGAATGGCCGGGAAGAGTCTACTTAAGAAAATCCAGACCGTACAGATGGAGAAGATCTCGAAGTATTTCCAGGGGGTAGCGGCCAATCGAAACATCGATCTCACCATCCGGGGGGGAGAGATCCTCGGTCTCCTCGGTGAAAACGGGGCCGGGAAAACCACTCTGATGAACATCCTCTACGGGTTGTACCGGCCCGATGGGGGAAGAATCCTGATCGACGGAGTAGAAGCGACCTTTCGATCCCCCCGTGATGCGATTCGTGCAGGGATTGGAATGGTCCACCAGCACTTCATGCTGGTACAGAACCACACAGTGGTAGAAAACATCGTGTTAGGAGATGGGGAGGCTCCCTTTCTCTTCCCCCAGAGGGCCGTGGAACAGAAACTCCTCAAATTCCAGGAACTCTATGGGCTAAAAGTGCCCCCCTATGCGAGGGTCTGGCAGTTGTCCGCAGGAGAACAGCAGCGGGTGGAAATCGTAAAAGCTTTGATGCAGGGAGCGGATCTCCTGATTCTGGACGAGCCCACCTCTGTTCTGACCCCTCTGGAATCAAGAGACCTGTTTTCTATTCTCCGGCGGATGGCAGGCGAGGGGCATGGGGTAGTGATCATCAGCCATAAACTGGAAGAAATTCTCGATCTGTGCCATCGGGTAGTGGTTCTCCGGAAAGGCGAAGTAGTGGGGGAAGCGGACACAAAAGGAGTGACAAAGGAAGAACTTGCCCGCATGATGGTAGGACGGAGCGTAGTGTTCTCCTTTGATTGGAAACCTGCCCCAAAGGGCGAAGTGGTACTTCAGGTGGAAGGGATCACGGTACGGAGCGACCGGGGAACCGTTGCGGTCAAGAATGTGGATCTTTCTGTGCATAGACGGGAAATCGTGGGGATCGCCGGGGTAGCAGGGAATGGGCAGCGGGAACTGGTGGAAGCGATTACCGGATTGCGAAAAGTTGAGAGTGGAAGGATCAGGATTCTGGGAAAGGACATCACCAACCAGTCCGCCCGTGTAATCCATGCAGAGGGGGTGGCTCATATCCCCGAGGAACGGATCCGGTTTGGAACGGTTCCCAACCTTTTGATCTATGAGAATGCCGTGTTGAAACGGCATCACTTCGCCCCCTTTTCCGATGTTTTGTTCCTCGATTATAGCGAGATCAAATCCCATGCAGTGGATCTAGTGGAACAGTTTACTGTAGCGGCTCCCTCAATACGGGTGCCTATGAAACATCTATCCGGCGGGAACATCCAGAAACTGATCGTAGGCAGGGAGGTATCTGCCGGTCCTGCCCTTCTGGTGGCCTCCCATCCTACGTATGGATTGGATGTGGGAGCCACAGAGTACATCCGTAAACAGCTCTTGAAACGGAGGGAAGAGGGGGAAGCGGTTCTTCTCGTATCAGAAGATCTGGAAGAGATCCTGGAATTGAGCGATCGGATTGCCGTGATGTTCGAGGGGCACATTGTGGGAATCCTGAATCGGCAAGAAGCAACCATCGAACAGATCGGTCTTTTGATGGGAGGGGTGCGTTCATAGGTATGCAACTTGGACCGTTACAGTTAACAGTGCGTTGGGAGGTTCGCCAAAAACAACCTCCTCTCCTGTCGGCTCTTACACTTCTGGGTGCACTGGCCATGGGGTTTCTCTGGGTAGGATTGGTATTCTTCTTTCTTGGGGTGGATCCTGTATTCGCCCTGCGGAAGATTTTTGTAGGTTCCTTTGGGAGTGTATACGGATGGAAGGAATCATTGACAAAAGGGATTCCTCTGTTCCTTATTTCCAGCGGTCTCTGTGTAGCGTACCAGGCGAAGTTCTGGAACATCGGAGCGGAAAGCCAGCTTTTGATGGGAGCCGTATGCAGTACCTGGTTTGGTCTCCATGTCGGTGCGTCCCTTTCCCCCATCGTCGGTATTCCGCTCATGTTTTTCATGGGGTTCCTCGGCGGTGCCCTCTGGGGGGTGATCCCTGCCATCCTTAAGGTTCGGTTTGGGGTGAGCGAGGTGATTTCCACCCTCATGTTGAACTATATCGCTGCTGAGTTCGTAAGCTACCTTATTGTGGGCCCATGGAAAGGAACGACGAAGTACGGCTACCCCTATACGGATGATCTGCCTAAACATCTGCTTTTAGGTACGATTCCGGGCAGCCGTATTCACTACATCACCCTTTTCCTGGGCATTGTGATCTCCATTGCCCTGTTCATCCTTCTCTACCGGACAAAGTTTGGGTACGAGGTACGGGTGGTAGGGGAGAGCCCGGAGGCGGCAAAGTACGCGGGAATCGATTTCTTCCGTACCTCTCTCTTGATCATGATCATCTCTGGAGGGGTGGCGGGAATGGCAGGAGTAGGGGAAGTGGCCGGGATCCACCACCATCTCAGTTATCCAGGGAATATTTCTGCGGGATACGGATTTACCGCCGTCATTACCGCATGGCTGGGAAGGTTGAATCCGTTGGGGAGCCTCATCGCGGGCTTTTTCTTTGCAGGAATCCTGGTGGGAGGTGATGCCATTCAGATTTCCCTTCGGCTGCCCGCAGCCACCGTGCACATCTTCAACGGGATCCTCCTGTTCGTGTTGCTGGTAGGGAATTTCTTTCTCAACCACCGACCCCTGCTTCAGCTTCACCGGAGGTAGATAGAATGGTTGGCCTGATCATTTCTACCCTGCATCGAACCATCATGGCTGGGACTTCGTTGCTCCTCGGCACAACAGGGGAAATCCTGACCGAACGATCAGGGATCCTCAACCTGGGAGTGGAGGGGATGATGAACCTGGGGGCGGTAGCCGGGTTCATGGTCACCTATCGAACGGGGAATCTGCTCTGGGGGGTTTTCGCTGCCCTTCTTGCGGGAGGTGCTGCAGCTGCCCTTCACGGGTTCATTACCGTGTATGTGAAAGCGAACCAGACGGTCTCCGGTTTGGCTCTTTCCATGCTGGGGGTAGGGCTGGCGGGTGTTCTGGGAAAACCTTTCATCGGTCATCAACTTCCGGTTCGATTGGAACAAATCGAAATCCCCCTCCTGGGGCAGATTCCTGTTCTGGGGGAACTCTTATTCCATCAGGACCCATTGTTCTATGGCGGGATTGTTCTGGCCTTTGCGAGTTGGTTTTTTCTGCGGTATACCCGAACAGGGATACGCATCCGCTCGGTAGGGGAAAATCCCAGGGCTTCGGAAAGTCAGGGGATCCCGGTGGAAAAGTTTCGCTTCCTCTGTACGGTAGGGGGCGGCGCCTTTGCGGGGTTGGCAGGAGCCCATGTGGTCCTTTCCTACAGCACCTCCTGGACAGAAGGGATCGTGGCAGGACGGGGATGGATCGTAGTGGGTCTTACGATCTTCTCCCTCTGGAATCCCCTCCGGGGCATGATTGGCGCCTTTCTCTTTGGGGGGATTTTCGTCACTCAGTACGTTCTCCAGCCGTTGGGAGTTCCTCCCAACCTCCTTGCCATGCTCCCCTATGGCGCGACCCTCGTGGTTCTTCTATTGGATGGATTACGAAAGGATCAACGCTCCCTCCATGCACCCGCAGCGTTGGGGGAGCCGTACTCTCGGTGAACTAAATCCCTTCGGTGAGCATGATCCATCCAACCTTTTCAGTATGGACAAACTGAACTTTCTTTGTCATTATATAGTAAAGAAAAATCTCGTATCAAAGGAGACGCCTATGAAGAAGATTCTGGTGGTCCTTCTTGCGCTGGCAGTGGTGCTCGGTCTTGTACTGGGTGGCTGTCAAAAGCAAGCGAAGGAAGTAAAAATCGGGATTATCGCGCCGATCAGTGGCGAAGCTGCTACGTTCGGTGAATCTACCGCTAACGGAGCGAAGTTGTACTTCGATCAGGTGAACGCGGCCGGCGGAGTAGAGGGGATGAAGATCGTTTACTTCGTGGAAGATGACAAAGGCGATCCCACCGAAGGAGCCAATGCGTACTCCAAACTGATCGATCAGAACAAGGTATCGGTCATCGTAGGTACGGTGATGAGCAAGGTATCCCTCGCGGGAGCCCCCATTGCCCAGAACAAAGGGGTGCCGATGATCAGCCCTACCTCCACGAACCCGGCTGTAACCCTTGTGGGGAACTACATCTTCCGCGCTTGTTTCATCGATCCTTTCCAGGGGTTCGTGGCCGCGAAGTTTGCCTACAATGATCTAGGGAAGAAAACCGCTGCGGTGATCTACGATTCAGGAAACGATTATACAAAAGGGCTGGCCGAGGTATTCCGGGACGAGTTCTCCAAGATGGGCGGCAAGATCACTGCCTTCGAGAGTTACACGGCAGGAACCAGCGATTTCAATGCGCAGCTGGTGAAGATCAAAGCTACCAACCCGGACGTGCTTTTTATTCCCAACTATTACAACGATGCGGGGCTTATTGCGAAGCAGGCCCGGGAAATGGGGATTCAGGCGATTTTCCTGGGTGGAGACGGCTGGGATTCCCCCGATCTGTTCAAAATCGGTGGAAAGGCGATCGAGGGAGGGTTCTTCGTGAACCACTTCTCCAAAGACTCCCAGGTCCCGGCAGCGAAGAAGTTCGTGGCCGACTATAAGGCCAAGTACAACAAAGATCCTGACGCATTGGCCGCTCTGGCTTATGAGGCTGCCATGATCGTGGTGGATGCCATCAAGCGGGCAAAGAGTGCAGACCCCAAGGCTATTCGGGATGCAATCGAGAAGACGAACCTCGAAACCCTGACGGGTGTGGTGAAGTTCGACCAGAACCGCAACCCGGTGAAGGGAGCTGTCATCCTGGAATGCAAGGATGGACAGGCCGTATACAAGGCTTCGGTAAACCCGTAGCGGTATAAGAATCTTCGAAAGGCTGGAGAGCAGTGCTCTTCAGCCTTTCTCTATTTTTAACGTTCGAGGTATGCAATGGAAACCTTCCTGTCCCAGCTAATATTCGGCCTTCAACGGGGAACGATCTATGCATTGATCGCCCTTGGGTACACGATGGTGTACGGGGTAGTGCGTTTGATCAACTTTGCCTATGGGGAAGTGTTCATGATCGGGGCCTTCGTTTCTTTCTTTCTCGTGAACGCAGTGTCTTTACCGCAACCAATTCTCGTGGTATTGGCCCTTCTGGTACCCATGGTTACCTGTTCGCTTTTAGGATTGGCGATGGATGCGCTGGCGTATAGGCCCCTGCGACAGAAACCGAGGTTGGCCGCGCTGATCACCGCTATCGGAGTTTCCTTCTTCCTCAGTAATTTCGTGTCCTACTCCAGTGGGGAAACGGTTCGGAGTTCGGCAGTTGCTTCTTTCCTTTTGGCAGGATTCCTGATTTTGTATGTGTTGGGGGTAAAGGTTCTCAATTTCCCTGTCAAAGCAACGCCCAATTTCAAACCGATCAAGTTTTTGATTCCCACGGTTAGTCTTCTGCTCATAGGGTATATCTTCTGGATTTCCAAGGATCTACTGACAGAGCTTCGATGGAAAGGTTCCAGTTTTGCCTCCTATCCAGTAGATCGATTGATCGTAATAGAGAAGATACCCCTCTATAAGTCAGTCTATATTACCAATATCCAGATCATGAACTTCGTTGTCTCTGTGCTTCTGATGGTTGTACTCTCCTACCTGGTGAACCGCACGATGACGGGTATGGCGATGCGGGCAAGCAAGAACAACAAGGATGCAGTAGCCCTCATGGGCGTGAATGTGAACCGTATCATTTCCGTCACTTTTATCATTGGTACGGCTCTGGCTGGGGCTGCCGGAGTACTGAGCGCGATTACCTACCCAAGGCTTACAGCCTTCATGGGGGTGCAGCCCGGGTTGAAAGCCTTTATTGCGGCAGTACTAGGGGGGATCGGTTCGATCGAGGGCGCTATGCTGGGGGGCATCATTATGGGTGTAGCCGAACAGTTTGCCATCGGTCTTCTGCCCAGTAGCTACGGGCCGAGCAGAATCGATTTTACCCCGCTGGCAGATGGAGTGGCGTTTGCCATCCTTATCGTTGTACTTCTCTTGCGGCCGCAGGGGATCTTTGGTGAACCCCCCCGAGAAAAACTCTAGGAAGGGCATCATGAAACCGACAACCTATACGATTCTGGGATTACTGGCCTTCTATGCAGTGGTTATGGTGACGAGCGCAGTAGGCCTGATGAACGATTACATACTGCGGGTAATCAACCTGATGATGATCAATATCATCCTCGGAGTATCTCTCAACCTGATCAATGGCTACACAGGATTGTTCTCTGTTGGGCATGCGGGTTTCATGATTGTAGGTGGGTATGTGGCCGGGTTCATGACGACCCTACTCTTCGGGATCACGAAGGATACTCCCTATTGGGAGGCATTGCCGATGTTCCTCGTGGCGATCCTCGCAGCCGCATTGGTATCCGCTCTCGTTGGCTTTATTATTGGGCTTCCTGTGCTAAGGCTCACGGATGATTACCTCGCCATCGTAACTATAGGGTTCGGAGAGATCATTCGGGTGATTTTCAATTTCATCACCTTCAAGAAGAAGGTGGGAAACTGGGAACTGGATATTGGAGGCCCCCGGGGCCTTCTGGGAATCCCGCCCCTTTCGAATTTCACCGTCATATTCCTCTTTACCCTGTTTACCGTGATTTTTATTCGGAATTTTGTCTTCTCCCGACACGGAAGGGCCTGCATTGCCATCCGGGAAAATGAGGTTGCTGCCCACATGATGGGGATCCCCATCACGAGGTACAAAGTTCTTGCTTTCGTGCTGGGGTCTACCTTCGCGGGGATCGGAGGAGCCTTGCTGGCTCATTTCATCCAGCTTCTCCATCCCACGATGGGGGGATTCATGAAGTCTGTGGAATACCTCATCATCGTGTACCTGGGTGGCATGGGAAGTATTTCCGGTACGATCGTGGCTGCCGCTGCCCTGACTGGCCTTTCCGAGTTACTCAGGCCTATCGGGGAGTTACGAATGGTACTATACGGAGCCCTGTTAGTGGTTCTCATGCTGAAACGACCGGGAGGATTGATGGGGCAGAGAGAGTTCCCCTTCCTTCTCCCTGAACGAGAGAGAAAGATCTATGCTCTTCAAAATCGTTAACCTAACCCACTTCTTCGGTGGGCTCAAGGCAGTGGATGATTTCAATATCGAGATAGGACCTCGTCAGATTATCGGGTTGATCGGCCCAAACGGTGCCGGCAAGACGACCGTGTTCAACCTGGTGACGGGATTCTATAAGCCTACGATGGGAAAGGTATTCTTTCAGGATGAGGAAATCACGGGGCTTCCTCCCCATGTGATCACCTCCAAAGGGATCGTACGAACCTTCCAGAACATTCGGCTCTTCAACAACATGACAGTGCTGGAGAATGTGACGATTGCCCGGCATTACCGGATGCAGTACGGAATCACCTCTGCGGTAGGCAGGTTCCCCTCCTTTCACCGGGAAGAGCATGAGGTGGAAGAAAAGGCGCTAGAGTACCTTTCTATTTTCCATCTGGATTCGAAGATACACCAACCAGCCGGAAGCCTTCCCTACGGACAGCAGCGTAGGCTCGAGATCGCGCGGGCCCTCGCTACAGAACCGAAGCTTCTCCTTCTGGACGAGCCAGCTGCGGGGATGAACAATGCGGAAGCTCTGGAACTGATGCACCTGATCAAGAAGATCGCAGAGGAGTTCCGCCTGTCCATCCTTCTCATCGAACATCAAATGCCGGTGGTGATGGGAATTGCCGAACGGATCCATGTTCTCGATTTTGGGAAAACCATAGCCGTAGGTCCTCCCGAGGAGATCAAAAACAACCCGAAGGTCATCGAAGCCTATCTTGGGGAGGGGGCACTGCAATGAGCATGCTGGAAGTACAGGACCTGGAGGTATCCTACGGAGCCATTCGGGCAGTGAAGGGGATCAGTTTTACCGTAGAAAAAGGGGAAATCGTAACCCTTATCGGTGCCAACGGCGCGGGAAAGAGTACCACCCTCAGGACAATTTCCGGCTTGTTGAAACCTCAGCGGGGGAAGATCCTGTATCAGGGACAGGATATCACCGAACTTCCTCCCCATAGGATCGTTGAGCTGGGGATCAACCATGTACCCGAGGGAAGGGGGATTTTTACCAACCTTACCGTGTGGGAAAATCTCATGCTCGCTACATACACCCGAAAGGACCGTTCCAGGATACAGGAAGATTTTGAACAAGTATTCACGATCTTTCCCCGGCTGAAAGAGCGGAGCAGTCAATCTGCCGGCACCCTTTCGGGAGGGGAACAGCAGATGCTGTCTGTGGCACGTGCGCTGATGACAAAGGGAGAGGTGATGCTCCTCGACGAGCCCTCGATGGGGTTAGCCCCTGTTCTGGTAGATGAGATTTTCCGAATCCTCCGGGAAATCAACCGTCAGGGGAAGACGATTCTTCTGGTGGAACAGAACGCTTACCGGGCTTTAGAGATCGCTCATCGGGGGTACGTATTCGAGACGGGGAACATTGTATATGCGGGAACCGCTTCGGAACTCCAGAACAACGAGGCAGTGAAGAAGGCGTACCTGGGAGGATAAAAGAGGTTTGATTTTTTGCCTTTAAGGGACTACATTTTTAGAGGAGGAGTGTGATGTTCATCAAACATATCATGACGCACAATCCTATTACCGTAAGGCCAGATACCACTGTGACGGATGCCCAGTCCATCATGAGACGGGAAAAAATCCATCACCTCCCTGTGCTGGACAAGCATAACAAACTCGTCGGGATCGTAACCGAGAAGGATCTTCTGTACGCCAGCCCTTCTCCTGCCACTACATTGAGCGTGTTCGAAATGAGTGCCCTCTTATCGAAACTCCCCGTGAAGGAAGTGATGACGAAAGACGTGGTAGCCATCCAGGAAGATACTCTCATAGAGGATGCAGCCCACATGATGGCAGACAACGATATCGGAGGGCTCCCCGTGCTGCGGGACGATGTGCTGGTTGGGATCGTAACGGAATCGGATATCTTTCGGTTGTTCATCGATCTGTTCGGGACACGGAAAAAGGGGGTTCGGATTACTGCCCTGATGCCGGAAGTGCCAGGACAACTGGCAAAGATTACGGGAACTATTGCCGAAAAAGGGGGTAATATCATCTCTATCGGTACCTTTCCTGGAGAGGATGTCTCTACCGCTTACCTTCTCCTGAAGGTAGAAGGGATATCTCAGGATGAACTAAAAAGTTCTATCCTGCCTTTTGTGAAAGAATTGGTAGACGTTCGGGAAGTATAACATCTCTATAGCCTTTCTCTGAACTATACCCACCGAACCATAAATTATTTTATTATTAAAAAAGTAGTGATAAATTCAACCATAGAAGGTGGGTGGTATGTCTAGATGGGTCGACAATGTTCTGGGCATCAAGGTAAACGGTGTACGGGTGGTTCCCCTTACCGTAAAAATCCTCTCTCTATTTACCATTTTTCTTCTCCTATCAAATTTTATTACTAACTACATCAACCTCATGTTGAACCGTGGGGAGCTGGTACGGTTGATGAATGAGCTCCTTGTAAAGGATCTGAAGGATAACTATATCTTTGCCACCAATCAGTACGATATCTACTTCTTCAATCAGGATCTTGCGGGCGCGCTTTCTGCCATAGAGAAGAACGCAGAAAAGGAATTAAAGGGAGAAAAATCCCTCTATCTGGGGGTGAAGGCAACGGGTGAAATTGCTGTCATGGCTTCGAGGCAGCCTGGATGGAAAGAGTTCCCGGATAACGCTGTACTACAGGACTTGATCAAAAGTAAAGATACCCACATCACCGAAGGAACGATAAGCTTTCGGTATCAAGGCGAGGAGTATTTTGGGGTGTACAAGTATAACCCTAAATGGGACCTGTACCTCATCCGCGCGGAGGAGCTGAACGAGTTTGCTGCAGAATCCCGCAGGATCTTCTGGAACATCGCAGGGCTGATCGTGGCCATTACCCTGATCTGTGTGCTGGTAGGAATCTTTCTTCTCCGGTTCATCCTGCGGTTCGTGGGTCTTTTTACCAGAGAGATCATGGCGATGCAGAAAGAGCAGAAAATCTCCCTCCTGAACCTGGAAGGAGCTCCCAACGATGATATCTCCTTCCTTGGCGTGGCCTTCAATTCCCTATCCAACACGATCGATAATTTACTCACGATTTTCAAGAAGTTCGTTGCCCGGGATACGGCTCAGCGAGCGTACAGGGAACGGGAAATCCGACTGGAAGGGGCCAAGAAGGAGCTTGCCATCCTGTTCACCGACATCAAGGGATTCACCTTCATGACAGAGACGCTGGGAACGGATATCATCAAGCTCCTGAACCTTCACTACGATAAAGCCATTCGATATATCCACCAGCTGAACGGGGATATCGGATCCATCATTGGGGATGCCCTATTGGCGGTATTCGGGTTACTGGAGCAGGAACGTAAGAGCCTCCAGGCCGTGCAGGCGGCTTATAAGATCCAGGAAGTGGCCTCCACCCTACGTCAGGAAATGACCAAACGGAGGGAGGAAATTGTGAAGCGGAGGGGAGCTCTTACCGAAGCGGAGGAACGGATATACAGGGCAGTTCTTCTGGAAGTGGGAGTGGGGATCGATGGGGGAGAGGTCTTCTACGGCACTATTGGATCGTACGAACGGATGGTGAATACGGTGATTGGGGACAACGTGAACTCTGCGTCCCGGCTGGAAGGGCTGACCCGGATCTACAAAGTGCCTGTGATCGTCTCGGACTACATCCGGGATGAGGTGGATTCTGCCACGAACCAGTACGTGTTCGTTGAACTGGACCAGGTACAGGTAAAGGGTAAAACGATCGGGAAAAAGATCTACTGGCCCATCGAGAGGGGACTGATCGATGAGGAGTTCCAGAAAGATCTCGATACATTCCGGCTCGGACTGGAAGCTTACTATCAGGGTGAGTGGGCAGAGGCAAACCAATACTTTACCCGTTGTGCCCTCCCACTCGCAGAAGTCTTTCGAGACAGGACCGGTTCCTACCCGTGTCCAAAGGATTGGAATGGTATATGGACGATGAAAGAAAAATAGAAGGGCCGAACAGTGACGTTCCTGAATTGGTAGAAAAGAGCAAAGCCCTCTTTCTCCAGGAACTGGCCAGTGAGTTTAGACAAAGGCAGGCTCAGTACAACCTGGAAACCGAGTTTGCCAAAACGAAACAGAACCGGAGTCTCCTGGTTCCCCTTGTCGTAGCCGGAATTGTTCTATTTTTTCTTGCGGGAGCGGTTGGGGTCACCCTCTATATCGAAAAGAAAAGCAGGGAAGTGCAGGTGGGTACCCAGGCTTTCGAATCGGTAAACCTTCGGGAAGTACTGGATACGGCCAAACGATTGGAACAGGACCTTTCGAAAGCGAAGAAGGATCTGGAAGACCTGAAGGATAGCCAGAGGGCGGAAATTGAGCAGGCCCGCCTGGGGTTTCAACGGGAATCCGAACTCATAAGGACTTCTGCAGAACTAACTGAGGCAGTCAGGACAGAACGCATGCAGGCTGCTCAGACCAGGCTGAATCGTCAACTCAATGGAATACAGGCTTCCTATGCTCCCCGCATAGCAGCCAAAGAAAAAGAAATCGAGGGAATACAGAAACAGATAGAATCCTACGATGCCCGTCAGGTACAAAAAGCGAGGGAGCAGGAGGAGATCCTCAATAACCAGCGCCGGCTCCATGAAATGGAAATGGAACGGGTTCTCAAGGCCCATGCGAATGAGCTGAGAGAACTGAACCAGCGGTACACACGGGAAATAGAAGGGTTGAAGAAGCATCAGCAGGATCTTATCGCAGTTCTCAGGGCAAACCATGCAAGGGAAATAGCGAGCCTAATCCTCAAGTACAACCCTAACACAGTGAGTGATCCGGTCGCTCCTCTCCTTTCAGCTCCCATCGATCCTGAAGTTCTCCAGGCACGACTCCCCCGATTCAATAGTTCCTTACTCACTTCGGAAGGGCTTCTCGATGTAGGGGCTCTAACTCAGCTCTCTCAGAAACTCTCTGAGCTGAATCGGGTAGTGGGAGAGTTGAAGAAAATTCCCTTCGAGAATACGGTTCCCTCCATTCTTGCCCAGATCGAAGCTCGGCAAAAGGAGGTAGCCCTCCTCTACGAACGGATCATCGAAGCTTTCAACAGAGGGATCCAGCAGAAAAATGCAGCCCTCCGCTCCCAGGAAGAAACGATTCGCGGCCTGAACCGGCAACTGGCAGAGCAGAACCGGATGCTGGAACGTTACATGTATGCGATTGAGCAACTGATGCTCCACAATCGAGAACAGGGGTATGTGCTGGATTCGAGGGAGCCGAAGAATCTCCTGGTAGTGGTGGGTAAACTCCGGGTGATAAATCCGGGTTCAGTGGCAAGGGTGTTCCGCAGGGATGATGAATACATCGGGAAGATCCGGTACGAGGGGGAAGCGGGAAAAGCATCCTGGGTCATCCTGGAGTTGAAGGATCCTCAGAATCCGATTCTACCCTTTGATAAAGTTTTGGTAGAAGAGCAGTAGGAGAAACCGATATGAAAAAGATCGTATGGAGTCTGATTCTTTTTATAGGGATAATCGCCTCCCTCAGTTCCCAGGACTATGCATCTTTCGGGCTGGAGTTCAGGTCCCAATCGAAAGAGGGGCCGTATACGGTGTATCAGTTCAGGGCGCCAGGGAATATCGATCTCAGTGTGTCCTTTAAAGGAGCGGAACTCCGGGAAACCGATCGAGAACGGTTACAGGGGATCCTCTCTATCTACAAGACATTCAAGGTTCTCCTTCCTTCTTCCGTGCGGGTCATATTCACTGATGAAAGGGCCGAAATCCTGGTTGTTCCACGTTCTTTTCAATACAAAGATCGGGATCTATCCATCTACATGCCTTCGGGGATCCAGTTCTTCTACACTGACTTTCTCGAGTTCGATTTTCGGATCGTTGTCCAGAATCTGTTCCTCCGTATCAAAGGGCAATTCTTCAAGGAGGAAGAGTTTGCGGAAAAAATTCTTGCGGCAGTACTGAATCCCTACGCGTACATCCAATCCCAGGATCCTGAATATATCCTGAAACGCTTCCAGGACATCGAAGGGCGAATGGACAGATTGCTCCATGAGGGGGAAAAGATCAGTACACGGCTGGGAGAAGATGTGCAGGAAATACGAGCTCTTGTAGGTTCTCTGAAACAGGAAGTGCAACAGGGTTTTCAGAAGGCCCTTCAAAACCAGCAAAGCCTTGAGAAACGAGTTTCCGACCTTTCCGAAGAGTTCCAACTCCTTAGGTATGCCCTTTTGGTCTTGAACAATCGCGGATTTTTCGGTACCATACGCCTACCTTCCGAAACAGGAATCAGCCGGCTCGTCGAGTTAAAGAAGCAGCAACCGAAGTTGACGATGGATGAAGCCCGTGTAAAGTTGAAAGCGGAAGGAATAGAAATGACGAGCAAGGAAGTGTTTCTGGTATTCAGTGTGTATTTCAACGAATTTCAATAAAAAACATAGATTGCAATCCAAAAAGCAGTCGATTTCTTTCTCGAGAGGATAAAATACGTATGATGGACATCTCTAAAATGCGGAACATTGGGATCAGTGCCCATATCGATTCCGGCAAGACCACGCTTACGGAACGGATCCTGTACTACTGCGATAAGATCCACATGATCCATGAAGTCAAGGGGAAAGATGGACATGGGGCCACGATGGACTACATGGAATTGGAGCGGGAAAGGGGAATCACGATCACATCCGCTTCCACCAACGTTACCTGGAAAGAGCATACGATCAATATCATCGATACCCCAGGCCATGTGGATTTCACCATCGAAGTAGAACGATCCCTCCGGGTTCTGGATGGGGCTATTCTCGTGCTTTGCTCGGTGGGTGGGGTACAGTCCCAGTCGATCACAGTGGATAGACAGCTCCGAAGGTACAACGTGCCTTTCATCGCGTTCGTCAATAAGCTGGACCGTACGGGTGCAAATCCTTACAAGGTGAAGGAGCAGATCCGGGACAAACTGGGACACAACGCGGTACTGGTACAGATTCCCATCGGATTGGAGGACAAATTCCAGGGGGTGGTGGATCTCATCCAGATGAAGGCACTGTATTTCGAAGGGCCTAACGGTGACGAAGTGGTAGAACGGGAAATCCCGGCCGAGCTGCAGATGGAAGCAGAAAAACGAAGGGAAGAGCTGATCGATGCTGCGTCGTTATTTTCCGATGAACTGGCCGAAGCTTTTCTCGAAGGGGCGGAAACAGAAGCCCAGATTTATCAAGCTATCCGCAAAGGGGTTTTATCCAGAAAAGTGATCCCCGTATTCATGGGCTCTGCTTACAAGAACAAAGGAGTGCAACCCTTACTGGATGGAGTGATCCATTATCTCCCAAATCCTTCTGAAGTAAAGAATACCGCTTTAGACCTGCATGATGGGGAAAAAGAGGTGGAATTGAAAGCCGATCCCAAGGAACCTGCCGTAGCATTGGCTTTCAAGCTGGAAGAAGGGCAGTATGGGCAGTTGACTTACATCAGGATCTACCAGGGCATGATCCGCAAGGGGGACGAGCTGTACAACCCTCGTTTGCGGAGGAAGTTCAAGGTAGGAAGGCTGATTCGGATGCATGCCCATGAGATGGAAGATATTACTGAGGCGGTGTGCGGAGATATCGTTGCGTTGTTCGGGATCGATTGTGCTTCGGGGGATACCTTCTGCCATCCAAGTATCAACTACTCGATGACCTCGATGTATGTGCCTGCCCCTGTGATTTCGCTGGCCGTGTTCCCGAAGGACAAAACCTCGGCCGATCAGATGGCGAAGGCTTTGGGCCGGTTCACTAAAGAGGACCCTACCTTCCGTACCTATGTGGATCCGGAATCCAACCAGACCATTATTCAAGGGATGGGAGAGCTCCACCTGGATGTGTACATCGAACGCATGAAACGGGAGTATCGGGCAGAAGTGGAAACCGGCATGCCTCAGGTAGCCTACCGGGAGACTATTACCCAGAGAGCCGATTTCGATTATACCCACAAAAAGCAAACAGGAGGAGCCGGACAGTTTGGCAGGGTGGCGGGATACATGGAACCCTGTGAAGAGAAGGAGTACGAGTTCGTCAATATGATCAAAGGGGGTGTGATCCCCAACGAGTTCATCCCCTCCTGCGATAAGGGGTTCCAGGCTGCCCGGATGAAGGGTACGTTGATTGGATTCCCTGTGGTGAATATCCGCTGTGTTATCAATGATGGGAGCACCCACCCGGTAGATTCCTCTGATATCGCCTTCCAGCAGGCTGCCATCGGGGCCTTTCGTCAGGCATACGAAAAGGCCAAACCAGTGATACTCGAACCCATCATGAAGGTGACAGTGGAAGGCCCCTCCGAGTTCCAGGGAAACATCTTCGGAAGCCTGAACCAGAGAAGGGGTATCATCGTAAGTTCCACAGAGGAGAACAACTTCTGTCGCATCGAAGCTGAGGTCCCCTTGAGTGAAATGTTCGGATATTCCACGGTTCTGCGATCGCTGACGCAGGGTAAAGCAGAATTTTCGATGGAATTTCTCAAGTACGGTCGTGTGCCACATGCGATCGCAGAAGAGTTAAAGAAAGCCTATCAAGAAAAACGACGAAAGGAACAGAAATAATCATTTATCCATGATACAATACAGGAAAAGTGAGGGGATAGAATGGTAAGGAAAGAACTGATTCGACGCAGCCCTTTGCGGGCCCTCGAAAAATCCTTGAAGGAACCTTTACAGAAGGGAGAAATAGCCATCGTGGCCTCTCCCAAGGGAATCGGGAAAACCGGATGTCTGGTGCATATTGCCACTGACAGTCTGTTGCAGAACAAACAGGTTATCCATGTGTCCTTTTCCACCCGGACCGACCATATCATCAGCTGGTACGAAGACATCTTCAAGGAAGTAGCCCGTAAGCTGAATGCAGCGATGGAGGTACATGACGAAATCATCCGGCATCGGGTGATCATGAGCTTCAACCAGGAGGGGATAAAAACACAGCAGATCCTCCGAAGCCTTACAGCAATGATTCGGGATGGAAACTTCGCTGCAAATCTGATCATGGTGGATGGGTATAATTTCTATCTGGCTACTCCAGAGGATCTTCGATTGATCAAAGAGTTTGCCAAAGAAGTGGGGGTCTCCATCTGGTTCAGCGCTACGGTGAAACCGGAAAACGAAAAGATCTGGAACCGGGATGTCCCACCTTCCTTGAAGCCCTTCGAAGAGCTGATCGATGTGCTTATCACCCTGGGCGAAGCAGAAGGGAACATTCTCATCCGTCTGGTAAAAGATCGGGACTCGTATCCCCGGAAAGATCTGAGCATCCATCTGGATCCAAAAACCCTCATGATTGTAGAAGATAGATCGTAGAAGGAAAAACATGGAAAAATCGGAATTGTTTTCTCGCTGTGATCAGGTAGTTTCCCGCGAAGAACTGCTGAAGAAAATGAAAGGAACACCCGATTTCATACCAGAAGAGTACTATTGTAAGGGAATCGGACAGTACTGTATGGAGGAGGGGCTTTGCGTACAATTGGTAGCGAGGGCGCATTTCCCTACCCGTTTCGGGGAGTTCACCCTGTATGGATTCTACGATGGGAGGGAAGACAAGGAGCATACAGCAGTAGTTCGAGGGAATGTGGAGGGAAAGGAGGGCGTACCCCTTCGGGTGCACTCCCAGTGTCATACGGGCGACGTCCTGGGGTCTCTCCGGTGCGATTGCAGGGATCAGCTGGAAGCAGCCCTTCGGTATATCGGTGGTAGAGACACGGGGGTTCTCATTTACCTGATGCAGGAGGGCCGGGGGATTGGGTTGTTGAACAAGATCAAAGCCTACCAGTTGCAGGATCTCGGTCTGGATACGGTGGAAGCGAACCATTTTCTGGGATACCCTGGAGAAACTCGGGATTATCGGGTGGCCGCCAGGATTATTCAGCTTCTGGGGATACGCTCCATAGCCCTCCTGACCAACAATCCGGACAAGATCGAAAAGTTACAGAAGGAAGGTGTCCAGATCACCGAACGGATTCCTCTGGTGATCCCCCCTACCCCACACGATGAACAGTATCTCGAGACAAAACGAAAAAAAATGGGACATCTCTTCTAAGGTATGTACTTCCATAAACTCATCCACCCCACCAACTGCACGTATTTCGAAGCTTCCTCGATTCGCATGGATGTTACCCATCTGGGGGAAGATGTGTACCGGGTGGTATGGGAAGATCCCCGATGGGCGGAAGAGGAAAGCCCTGCGGAGCTCACCAGGACCGGATGGAGCCGGGAAAAGCGGGGAAATGTTCTTTCTAAAGGGAACGGGTTCGATGTGTATTGGGGAAAGGAACGGATCCTTTCCACACGGGACGGAAAAGGGTTTGGAGCTCTGGGGAAGAGCTGGGTGATAAACTTCCAGCCCGAAGAACGGTTTCGAATTTATGGTCTCGGAGAAAAGGCTTTCCCTCTGGAACGATCCGGTATCCGTACCAGGTTCTACAATACGGATGTATGGGCCGATTTTCCAGCTCCCATCCATAGGGATGGGAATCCGGATCCCCTGTACGCTTCTATTCCGTATGTGCTGGTAGATGCGGGATCTGCCTGGGTGGGGATCCTCCTCTCGACTTCCTACCCTGCCTTCGCTTCTCTTATGGCGGAAGATGCCATTGCCGATTCCCTCCATGGATCAAGTTCCCTTCCCAGATGGTTTTCCCTCGGTGCAGAAGGGGGGAAGCCTGAGCTGTACATCCTGGTTGGGGATTCCCCCAAAACAGTCACATCCCGTCTCCAGAGGCTTCAGGGGAAGGTTCCCCTTCCGCCTCTCTGGGCTCTGGGGTACCATCAGAGCCGATGGGGGTATGGGCGCTATACGGATCTGGATGAACTGGACCGGCTATTCCAGAAGCACCATATCCCCTGTGACGCTCTCTGGCTCGATATCGATTACATGGATGGATTCAGAGTCTTCACCTGGGATGAAAAGAAGTTCAGTCATCCAAAGAACCAGGTAGAGGATTTAAAGAAACGGTCCCGCAGGGTTGTGCCTATCCTGGATCCGGGGATCAAGAGGGAAGAGTCCTTCGATGTATACCAGGAAGCGATGGGAAAGAATCTCCTCTGTCTGACTCCGGAGGGAAGACCCTTTGTGGGGTTTGTATGGCCAGGGGAAACGGTATTCCCTGATTTTTCCCTTCCCGAAGCCCGGGAGTGGTGGGCCGAGCGGGTCAAGAAGTTCCTGAGTGCTGGAATAGAAGGGCTCTGGCTGGATATGAACGATCCTTCCACAGGTTCTGTGGATCCCCAAAGTATGCTGTTCCAGCGTGGGAAAAAGCCCCACGCTTTCTACCACAACGCGTACTGTCTGGGGATGCAGAAGGCTGTCTGGGAGGGCTTTCAGAAAGCCTTTCCCGGCAGGAGACCTTTCCTCATAAGCCGTAGCGCTTTCGTGTCTTCCAGTCGTTTCGGAGGCATCTGGGGTGGAGACAACTGGTCGAACAGGCACCATCTGTCTCTCTCCATTCCCCTCTGTTTGGGACTTTCCCTCAGTGGGCAGCCTTTCTGCGGGGTGGATATCCCTGGTTTTGGGGGGGATGCGGATCCGGAACTTGCCATAGACTGGTACAAAGCCTGCTTCCTCTTCCCCCTGTTTCGGAATCACTCAGTGAAAGGGAGCAAACCCCAGGAACCCTGGCAGTTTGGAGAAAAGGCCCTTTCTGTCATCCGGGACTACATCTGCCTTCGATACCGGCTTCTACCGTACCTGTACAATCTCTTTGCCGAGGAGGAGGAAACAGGGGATCCCATCCTTCGACCTCTATTCCTCGAATTCCCCGAGGATCGGGAAGAGGCCGCTCCTTTCCTGGATACCGAGTTCTTTGTGGGGCCGTTTCTCCTTCACGCTCCGATCCTGGAGGGGAAAGAAAGGGAAGTGTTTCTTCCTGGGAAAGGGATCCGCTTTTACGATTGGTTCAATAACCGCTGGGAAGAAGGGGGGACGCGGGTAAAGGCGAAAGCTGGGCTCTCGAGTACACCGATCTTTGTCCGGGAAGGGACAATTCTCCCCCTGCAGCCGGCAGAGGCCTCCTTGATGGAGAAAGATCTTTCTGCTGTAGAGTTGCACCTCTTCCTGCGGAAGGATACCTCTGTGGAAGGCCGGTACCGGTATCGTTTCGACGACGGAGAAACCTATGGGTATCGGAAAGGGATCAGAACCGAGTTTTCCATGGTTGTCACTGTGGCAGGAGATACGGTTCGGGTCCGGCTGCTGGAAAAATCCTTCCATTTTAAACCCTGCCGGATCAGTTTTGTGGTGTACGATCGGTTCGAGAAAGTCATCGTCACTGACGGAATCCGGGAAGAACACCTCTTTACTGAAAAGTACACCTTTCAGTTGCCAGGAAAGAGTCTCAGCCTGAGGCGGACCCGGGAAACGGTTCTCAAGAATTGAAGATTCCACTGGAATTGGTGATTTTTTGAGACACCTCTGCGGGCGGGAAAAGAGATTTAAGTGGTGCCAAAATTGTGGTGGGGCCTCATATTCGGTTTTAAGATCCACGTTATATCTTTGTATTATATCTTGGTATTCTGTCCAAACAGAGCGCCTCTTAGCCCTTGGAAAAGTTCGGTATATATGTTGTTGAAATCGCAATATTGTGTTGCGTAGATAACATTTTTCTTGACGAAATTCGATGGCTCCTTCTATAATCGATTCAGAATACAATCTATTCTTAAGAGGAATCCAATGCGAAAGAATCTATCCGAATTCGTAGAAGAAGCCCGACAGGGCAAGAAAAAACGGATCGTTGTCGCCGCATCAGAGGATAAACATGTGCTGGAAGCTGTCCGGGATGCCATCAAAGAAGGGATCGTGGAAGCAATTCTAGTTGGATCGAAGAGTGAGACCGAGCGTCTTATGGATGAAATCGGGTTCGATCGTTCCGCGGCAGAGATCATCCCTGCTGGAGATCCTGCGGAATCAGCCATCAAAGCGGTGAGTCTCATCCGGGAAAAGAGGGCTGAAGTGTTGATGAAAGGGTTGGTTCAAACGGCTGCCCTTCTGAAGGCTGTACTGGACAAGGAAAAGGGGCTTCGAACCGGCGCGTTGCTCAGTCACCTCGGGTTGTTCCAGTCCCCCTACTACCACAAACTGTTCGGTGTTACCGACGCAGGGATGAACGTGGCTCCCTCTTTCGAAGAAAAGGTCTCGATCCTGACCAATGCGGTGGAGATGTTCCATAAAATTGGAATTTCCATGCCAAAGGTAGCGGTAGTGGCAGCTGTGGAGACGGTGAATCCAAAGATGGACGCTACAGTGCATGCAGCCCTCCTGACCCAGATGAACCGAAGGGGACAGATCAAAGGGTGTATCATAGACGGTCCTCTGGCTCTGGACAATGCCGTATCAAAGGAAGCGGCCAGGCATAAAGGGATAGAGAGTGATGTCGCGGGGGATGCGGATATCCTCCTGGTGCCCGATATCGAAAGCGGAAACCTGATCTACAAGGCCCTGAACTTCCTTGGGGGTGCGGTAGCTGGGGGGGTGATCCTGGGGGCGTCTGCTCCAATCGTACTTACCAGCCGGGCCGATTCCGAACAGAGCAAACATTATTCCATCGCTCTGGCGGTCGCGCTAAGCCGTGACTCGGTCTTTATGTCGTGAGTCCCGGTACTTGTGATCTCAATTGAAGAGAAGGAAGGTCTCATTATGGAACAGGCATTAATCCTAGCGATCAATCCAGGTTCCACCTCGACCAAAATCGGTGTATTCCGGGGTCAGGAACTTATTCTGGAACGAACGATCCGTCATTCTGCGGAGGAACTCGCCCCCTTCAAGAAAATAACCGATCAGTATGATTTCCGGAAGAACACGATTCTCAAGGAACTATCGGGTGCAGGGATCGGTATTTCGGCGATCCGAGTGGTGATGGGTAGGGGAGGACTCGTCAAACCCCTCCCTTCCGGTGTGTACGAGGTGAACGATCGGATGGAAGAGGATCTCCGCTCAGGTCTATTGGGGGAACATGCCAGCAACCTGGGAGGCCTCATTGCCCGGGATATTGCCAGGTCCATTCCAGGGGCTAAGGCCTACATTGCCGATCCAGTGGTTGTTGACGAGCTGGAGGATGTTGCCCGTATTTCCGGGCATCCTTTGTTCGAGCGTAAATCGATCTTCCATGCACTGAACCAGAAAGCAATTGCCCGTCTCCATGCGGAAAAGATGGGAAAATCGTACGAAGAGTTATCCCTCATCGTGGCGCACCTGGGGGGCGGAATCAGTGTGGGAGCACACTATCGGGGTCGGGTGATCGATGTGAACCAGGCTCTGGACGGGGAGGGGCCCTTCTCGCCCGAACGGAGCGGTACTCTTCCCGTGGGGGATCTGGTAAAACTTTGCTATAGTGGCAAGTACACCCTGGAAGAAGTAAAAAAAATGATCACTGGAAAGGGCGGATACGTGGCCTACCTGGGGACGAACAACGCGCAGGAGGTGGAACAACGGGCCGCATCGGGAGATGCCGAAGCAAAGCTTGTTCGGGATGCGATGGTGTACCAGGTAGCAAAGGAAATCGGTGCTCTTTCCACTGTATTGAAGGGGCAGGTGGATGGAATCCTCATCACCGGGGGAATCGCCTTCAGCGATACCTTTACGCGAGACCTTACTGAACGGATCAAGCATCTGGGACCTGTGTTCATCTACCCAGGAGAGGATGAGCTGCGTGCCCTCGCCTACAATGGGATGCGGGTTCTGGAAGGGAAGGTCACTCCGAAGGAATACAGGTAATTCGCAGAGGAAGCAGATAGTTGTCTAGAAAAATGGCCAGCCATCATACCATCGAACAATACAACCGATGATAAAAGCAAAAGCGGCCCGGGCTTCTATCCCGGGCCGCAGGAGATGGAGGGGTGCTACAAGGTAGGGTACTAAGTTACCTGAGAGTACACCTACTCGATATTCTTCTGGTAATACTCCACCGCAGCCTCCACTGCCTTCAGGTTTATATCCACCAGAGCCTTTTTCTTGAGGGAGAGGGGAATCACTTTCTTGATCGTTTCGATCTGCACCGCTCCGGAAATGCAGGCGTAGAGTGTCAAAGCAACCACCGAGGCGGCGGCAATCAAGCCCACATCCTTGGCGATCTCTGTTACAGGGGCATAGATGGTCTGTACATCTTCCCGCCGGAGCTTCCGGGGCACCAACGAGGAGTTTACGATCACCAAACCGCCGGGAACTACAGTGTTCTCGAACGTATCGAGGGAAGGAGCATTCATGGCAATCAGTACGTTAGGACTGCTCACGAGTGGTGTACCGATCTGGTTATTGGAGATAATGACGCTGGCGTTGGCTGTTCCACCCCGCATTTCCGGGCCGTAGGAGGGGAGCCAGGTGGCGTTGAACCCTTCTTTAATGGCACAGTTGGCCAGGAACACACCTGCGGACATGACCCCCTGGCCTCCAAAGCCTGCAATTTTGATGTACTGGTCTTCCACTTCCCGGGGAGATACAGGGATTTCAATCTCCTTCGTAGCGGAAAAGAGGGCTACCAATTCTTCATCGGAAAGGAGTTTGGGAGGTTCGTATTTCACCGAAGGTTCTTCGATGTTTCGGAAGACCTTCACGGGAAACAGGGGTTCCATCGTTTCGATCAACCATTTCCGGGCTTCGATAGGCGTCATCTTCCAGTTGATGGGACAGGGGGAAAGGATCTCGACGAAGGAAAACCCCTTTTTGTGCACCTGATTGAGAAGAGCCTGTTTGACTGCCCGTTTCGCCCGCATGATCCTGGCTGCATCCCCCAACGATACCCGTTCGATGTAGACAGGAGCCTGGAGTTCATTGATCAGTTCGCACATATGGATGGGGTACCCTTCCCTGCCCGGAGTCCGGCCAAAGGGTGTGGTGGTGGTCTTCTGTCCAACCAGAGTGGTCGGGGCCATTTGACCCCCCGTCATTCCGTAGATGGCGTTATTGATAAAGAACACGGCCATGTGTTCCCCCCGGTTCGCGGCATGCATGATGGCACCCATTCCGATCCCCGCTAGATCCCCGTCCCCCTGGTAGGAAATCACGACGGCGTTGTCCCGGGCCCGAGCCAGTCCCGTAGCCACTGCCGGAGCGCGGCCGTGGGAGCATTGCACATTTCCCGTATCGAAGTAATAGTATGCGAACACACTGCACCCGACGGGCGAGCAGAAGATCACCCGATCCTGGATCCCCAGTTCGTCGATCACTTCCGCGATCAGTTTATGAGCATTCCCATGGCCGCACCCTGGACAATAGGTGGTGTTTTTTTCTCCAGCCCCCCTGCGTTCGAAGGTATCATAGAAAGTCTTAGGTTTTGCGTGTTTCACCATAGGTTTATCCCCTTACCGTAGCGGTTTGTTTCATGTCTTGTCTGGCTAATTCGAGCACTTCCTCGATCGAAGGGACCTTTCCCCCCATCCAGTTGTATTTCAGGACGGGTCTTTTGGCGGCCAGTTCCACATCCGCTGCCATTTGCCCGTTACTCAGCTCCACCACGGCCATCTGGTCTACCTGGCGGGATAACTCCGCAATCCGCGCGCCGGGGAAGGGGTAGAGGGTCCTGGGACGGAGAAGCCCTGCCTTCAGATTGAGCCTTCGAAGTTCCCGCACCACGGAAAGGCTGATCCGGGCACTGATTCCATACGCCACGAAAAGGAACTCCGCATCGCTAGTGTCGTACTCTTCCCACTCCACCAGCTCCCGTTCTAAACGGGCGTACTTCTCCTGGAGTTTTTTATTGTGGTGGTAGAGAAGTTCCGTGTTCATCAGGATAGAGGTGATAAGGTTGTGCCGGCTCTCCCGATCTCCATAGAGGGCCCAGTCTTTTCGAGGGGAATGGAGGACTTTTGTGGGTACTTCCACTGCTTCCATGATCTGGCCGATGTAGGCATCCGCAAGGATGAATACTGTCATCCGGTACCGGTCTGCCAGCTCGAAGGCTCTGTAAGCGAAATCGCACATCTCCTGCGCAGAGACGGGGGCAAGAACGATGTTCCGGTAGTTCCCATGGCCTCCGCCCTTTACCACCATGTTGTAATCTGCCTGTTCGGGCCAGATATTTCCTAATCCGGGGCCGGCTCGCTGCACATCCACCACCACAGCCGGGAGCTCCGCTCCTGCCAGGTAGGAAAGCCCTTCGGACATAAGAGCGATGCCCGGGCCAGAAGAGGCGGTCATCACCCTTCCACCCGCGGAAGCTGCCCCATAGAGCATGTTGACGGCGTTTACCTCGTCCTCTGCCTGGAGGAAACACCTCCCTGTGGATACGAAGTATTCAGCTGCAGCGTGGGCGATTTCACTGGCCGGGGTAATGGGATACCCAAAGAAGTGGGTGGCTCCGCCCAGGAGGGCTCCGTACACTACCGCTTCGTTTCCTTTGATCAACTGCTTAGCCATGGACAGCCTCCCGTTTTTCCGCTTTTATCACCGTGATGGCACCTGGTTCCGGACAGATATAGTAGCAGAACCCGCAGGCGGTACAACCGTTCTGCACGAACCGAACGTACTGGTACCCCATTTTGTTGATCTCCGATCCTTGTACGATGCAGTGCTTCGGACAGGTCTCTACGCAGAGACGGCACCCTTTGCACTGCTCGATTTCTATTTCGATATAGTTTTCCTGCATTAGATACCTCCAAAGTAATCGTCTATACCCGTACCAAAGTAATTGATTCCGCTGATCTTCTCCGTCACTTCGTGGGGAAGTTCCTGCACTTCCAACCGATGTCCTGGACAGCCCAGCCGGGCACATACGAGGATACGATTCTTATTGCCCGGAAGAAGAAGGAGGATGTGTTCCTTCGTCTTGCAATCGGGGATAGAGCATAAATCTTCCACAATAAGGCTGGTGCCGCAGGTGGGACAGAAGGACCTGACAATGACGGGAGCAGGTCCCAGGGAAGGAATGAAATCGAACAGTTTCTTGTGACTCCCCCAGTAGGAATCGATGAAAAAATGCCCCTTCTCGTTCCCAATTTCCACACCGATCTTGATGGAAGGTTCCCCATGGATGCGGACGTTCTCGCTCATGAGAGAGTGGCCATTGGGACACGTGACTTCCTCTACAACAAGGAAATCTTTTCCATGGTGTACGACGTACTTGATCCCTTCAGGAAGAGCGCTTAAGAACTCCAGCGGGATCTCATTGTGTATCAGTTCCATATACAACCTCGTTTATGTTGTGAATTATGCATAGCCAGATTGCTTGAATTGCAATATTAGGGTAATTGTACCTGAGAAATTCTCTGCCGTCAACGGATTTTTCGCACAATTG